>JAMPXQ010000099.1 GCA_023701075.1 Candidatus Woesearchaeota archaeon | reverse complement strand
TGAATATCTGCTGCATTTTCTAATGTTCTCGGTTCAACATCTTCTTTTGGGAAAAAATCATTCAATTTTCTGATTCTTTCAGATAACTCTCCTTCTCGTAGGAAAGGGTTTTGATTTAATTCTACAGGCATACCTTCAATATAGGAATTATATAAAACATCTAATACAACTAATGAAAAGTATGATTTTTGATCGATTTTTTTTTCTTGAGCAAATTTATTAAGATAAAAAAGTGATACTTGTTGTCCCGCTAATACATCTGGAAGATATTCACCATTTGAATAACCTCTATGATTTTTCCTTACACAATCAACATAAAATTGATGGTCAAATTGAATTTGACTTAAATCTCTTGAAGAAAACATTGAAGAGTATACAATTGGCCTATTACTAGTTGGATATATGTGTACTTTTTCACCAGTTTTAAGAGAAACTACCGTACTATATTGGTCTGCAGAGACTGCTCCTAATTTTAGTAACTCCTCAATCTTTTGAGGATTATCTGTTACAATTCCAACAGGAAATCCACCACAAAAGGGATTATTGATTACTTGTATTAGAATGTCTTCGGATAATGGCTTATCAGAAGGTAATTGAAAAACAGATTGCGGTCTGCTCCAACTAAATCTCCTTTCAGAAGTAAAGGAAATTTCTTCTTGTGGTGCATCTACATAATTTATGTTGTAATAAAACACAACCGTATTTCCAACAATAACTAAAATTTGCTTGTTTAATGAAAAATGTTCTTCAAATGGGGCTAACTCTTCTTTAGTACGAAATGGAAGCCCTGCATCTGAGATAAGATTGCTACTCATTTGCAGTATTTGATCCATTGAAGCCATATTCTAACTAAAATTCAGCACAATTTATAAATCTTTTTGAATTTACCACTATTTAATAGTATTAATTTTCTTACCCTTTATTCTTTTAATTGCGGTATCGCATTCGCTCTATTGATGATAGCATTTTCAAAAATGCCTCCGTTCCTCCGACCATGCGAGCTTACTCGGCTGTTGCAGGAAGTCACCATCATGCAAGATTACCTACCAGCACGAGCCCTTCCGCTTGCGAAGGACACACAACAATCCTTATGTCCCATCATTTCAATAACAAATTTGAAACAGTAATAAATGCTTAACTACTTATTAATAGTTACATATAATAACCTTTAAATACTAGATATTTTTACCTCCTGAATGGTGATTTAACAATGAGTTTTCCGATGAATAATTCGCTCGAAAGCGCAATAGAACACAATGGTCAGCAAACTGAAATTCCGCTCTGGGTAAAAAGTATTGAACACAATGTTGCAGTTCATTCTAATGCTTATACACCTAACTTGCTATTAGTTGTAGAAGATATGGCTGGAAAACAGTCAAAGGTATACCTAGAGATGACAGACCCAAATTTACCTTCACATCGTGATCCAGAATATGCCAATTCAAGAGAAGCCATGCTAGATCTTCTTACTAAATCAAGAGATCAAAGATTTTCTGTTTCAATGGGAATTGAATATAGTGCTAGAAGAAGTATGTTTGTAGCAAAGTATCTTGTAGACGAGACTGTTCCTGAGAAAGAGAATTTATCAATAAATCCAAACAACTGGTATACTGGATTTGGGCTGCCAAAGACTCCTGATTTTGCAAGATCATGGGGAGATACTATATGGGCAGTTGCAGGAGATACGCTCGCAAAGATCACAAATAAGACACCAATAACATCAAAATATCAGTAATTATTTTTTGGATTATTATATTGTTGTGGACTTCACGCATTATTTTTGTTTAGACGCATTTTCTTGCAGATAAAAATAGATTTAATTATTGTTTTAGATTATAAAGATAATTTATTTGAATTTGTTTTCAAAGTTCTCCTTGCATTTTATTCATTTTTTTCTAAGGAAGCTTTGCATCCCGATGTGACGTTGCCACCTGCACGGCTTCTGCACTCTCGCGACTCTGCATCGGTGCTCGATCCTTGCAGGAGTCACTTCCTTGGAAGATTATCATATCAGCTTTAAGCCTTCTGTCCTATAATAAGAACGCAACAGTCGCTGTATGCAATTAGTTTGAAAAGCTAGAAAAAAGAGCTATTTCCTGATGTAAGGCAACAATATTTTCTGAAGTTTATTTTTACCATCTGCATTGTCTCTTATTAATCTCTTCCTTGAATCGATATAAAAAAGACCACAGGAAATCTCTATCAGATTTATCTTATGTTTCCTAAGTTCATCTCTTCTTCGTTGGTCATAAAGTTCCCTTTGTTTCCCACGATGAACTCCGCTGGCTGTCAGTCTATTTTTTTTGTCAAAAAAAGGTACGCTTTCATCATGCTGTCTTTCTTTATATTCAACTACTAAATTCAAGTTTGGATAGTATGCATCAACGGGCAATTTAATCCTTCTGCCGTTTTTCCCTAAATCACCAAGAAGAAAATCAAACCTATGTTGTCTTATAGATTTCTCATGTAATATTTCATCACATAAGTTCAAGATGTAGAATTCATCACTGGACTCTCTTGTTGCCATACAAATTGATTGTCATTCTCAGATATAAACATTCTTATAGGACACATAGTCATGCATCCGGGATCTCAGGCTCGACCAGCTTTGCCAGTTTCTCCAAAGATTCCTGCCATCCAAGGTAGCACATCTCTGTTGGTATGACTGACGGGATGCCTTCTTGGACGATCTTGAGTTCAGTGCCGCAAGAGACCTTCTTTATCCATACTGAAGTTATCATCTCTCCTGGCAGGTTTGGGTCATCAAACTTATCGGTATATTTCAGGAATTCATTTGGCTTTATCTCTAAAAGTCTTCCGCCAAAGGAACTTGCATTGCCTGTAGAGAAATTGATGAATGACATCTTATATTCCCCGCCTTCATGCACTTCCATCTTATGGACGACGCATAAGAATCCATAAGGAGGGATCCAGGATGCATAGGCAGTGCTGTCTGTGAAAGCACGGTATACTTTCTCAGGGGTTGCTTTTAGGACTCGGTGCAATGTTACGGTGTTGTCTGTCATAAAGATGCCTAGATGATTATGTTTAAATAAATGTGCTTTAAGTCATTTTAGAGGTTATCTGCTATGTTGTTTATCATTCCGATGCATCATTCATCAGGTTCATAGGATTCACCTGGTACTCAGTCATCTTAGAAAGTTAAAACTAGATTTTATAAATCATAGGCCCTCATATTATATGCATCAAGGTGTGATGCAAGATGAAAGAAAAAGTGCAGGACTCAAAGAGATTATCGCAAAAACAGCAGGATGACATAATCAATGTCATGAAATCCCGTTTTGAGAAAAACATGGACCGCCATAAAGGCCTTGAATGGGCAAAAGTGCAGGCAATGCTGGAAGCTGACCAAAAAAAATTATGGTCGCTCAGCGAGATGGAGAGAACTGGCGGAGAGCCTGATGTCATCAAGCATGACAAGAAGACTGGTGAATGCATCTTCTATGATTGCTCAAAGGAAAGCCCATCAGGCAGGAGAAGCCTCTGTTATGACAAAGAAGCATTGCAGTCAAGGAAGGAGAATAGGCCAAAAGATAATGCAGTAGACGTTGCAGCTGCAATGGAAATCGAGATTTTGACAGAAGAAGAGTATAGGGAACTGCAGAGGATTGGAGAGTTCGATACAAAGACATCAAGCTGGGTGAAGACGCCTATACAGATAAGGAAACAAGGCGGCGCGCTCTTCTGCGACCGTCGCTTTGGTCATGTCTTCGTCTATCACAACGGCGCAGAATCTTACTATGCAGCAAGGGGATTTCGCGGTCTGCTGAAAGTCAAATGACAGAAGCTTATTGATTCTCTGAGTTTGACCCATTTAAGATTAAAAAAGTATATATACCATAGTCCATTATAGAGCATCATGAAAAAAATCATGATTTTGACAGTTATTATTACGATTATATCTATCTCTGGCTGCTCATCAGTCATCGATTGTCCGGATGCTGAGCTCTATGATTTTGATGAAAAAGTGGAGAACAGGGCTCAGGCGATCACATTCTTCAAGGAGTATTTTGCAGAAGAAAAAGGCTTCCCTCCGTTCAATGAGAGCCAGGTGTATGAATTTGCTGATTCAAAAGATAGGTATATCTACATGAATCAGTTTGGCCTTGGGGGTACAGGTGGCGTATTGAGAGAAGATGGAAAACTGGTGCAGAAAGGATACTGCAAATAAGGTATTTTTGTATATTCATAGTTTTGGTTTGAGAAAAAGTATAGACATTTATGATATGGATTGATTCAAGCAACACATGAAAAACAGATTATTTTTCCAGATTTCAAGTGCGGTCATAAGTATGATACTTTTTGGTATCATAGGATTTTTCATCTTCATTTCATATGGCGGGAACAGCTGTGACCAGCCGCCGATAGGGACATGCGGATGCTTCTGCTGCCATATGTTTGGATTAAGAGGCTATGAATCCTGCGCACAGTTCGGCCTTTATGCTGGAGCATTGGTAGGTATTATCCTAGGCCTGATTCTGTTTAAAATATACCAGAAAAAGAAGCTCTTAAAAAAAGAGTGATGGGACTGAAGTCATCGCAATGATTAAATAGCTAAGATGATATGAATCTCATATGAAAAAAATGATATTAGTATTCTTGGTCAGCATGCTATTAATATCAGGTTGCACGTTCAAGAAAAGTCCTCCATTTGAAGACCCAAAGATGACATATTGTGAAACAGATGATGATTGCACGCTTGTGAGCATCAGTTCATGCTGCGGATTTGTAGCTGTGAATAAGGAATACAAAAACAAGGTCAAATCTGTCCCTATGGTATGCGAGATGTACTGCCCAAAGGAAGCAAGATGCGAAAAGAATGAATGCACCTTGTTTGATATTGGCATTGAATCTTAAAACACGAACTGCCATATATCTTCAGTTATAAGATAATCATCTTAATCTTTTCCCCATCTCTTCAGAAGGCTCTAATAATATATGCGGGATCATCTTCTTTAGTTCATCATGGAAGAAAGAGAAGTGCGTGCATCCCAAGATTATCATCTCTGCACCTGATGCAGCAATCACATTGCATAGTTCAACGACATTATGCCTCCTGATGATATCGATCGGCCGTCCTCCTCTCTCTATCTCATTCACGATATTCAGGTTCCCGATGCCTATGACGATCGCATCATTGTTCGCTCCGATTATCGTCCTTTCTATGTTTGCAGCGCTCTGGCAGTTTGCAGCGATGAGGCCAAACAATCTATAGCTGTTCGCAATCTGTGCATATACATCTAAAGGTGTCAATATTTCTATCTTATTGTCTTCCCGTATCTTCTTTAGGTCTATGGCTCCGCTCAGCGAATTGCAATAGATTATTAT
>JAMPXQ010000098.1 GCA_023701075.1 Candidatus Woesearchaeota archaeon | reverse complement strand
TCAGGGGATATCTACGAACCGAAGAAAGGGTTCATCTCTAAGATATGATTTAAGATATCTGTCATTTTTTTTAACATAATCATGGAATAACCTAATAAATGAATAACACTTCCATATCATTATATATTATATAGTGAAGGGTGCGATCAAAGGATGGTTGAAAGAAGCGTAGCTAAAAAAATCTTTGTAAAAGATCTAATCACTGGCACGTTCATCAAGAGACCAGGATGGGACCCTAGCGGCGTACTCACAAAGTTCGGTGAAATAAATCGAGTCAATATGATAGGACTCATTGTCAGCTCTGAGGAAAATTCGCTTATCTTTGATGACGGCACAGCCAGCATAAATGTCAGGAGCTTTGAACCGTTGCTATACCAGCCTAAAGTGGGAGAGATAGTAAGGCTCATAGGCAAAGTAAGAGAAGATAACGGCTCTTTCTATATTGTCCCTGAGATCATAAAGCCAACAGAGAAAAAATGGCATGACCTACATATGCTGGAACTCCATACTATAGAGAAGGAAGCTGTCAAATTGCCTGTGGAGATACAGGAAGATATGGACGCCGGACCATATCAAAAGATCATCAATGCGCTTGCTGTACTCGACAAAGGGGATGGTGCAGACATCCAAGACATAATCAACAATGTGAAAATCCCAAACACTGAAAAAATAATCCAGGACCTGCTGAGCGAAGGAGAGATATTCGAAGTGTCTCCTGGCAGGATAAAAGTCTTAGAATAAATCATTCTAGAAAATTCAACCTAAAACAACAACGGCGTGACATACACTTCAAGAACAGCAGCCAGGACTACAAGCACCAGGCTTAGAATTATCAGCATCGAAGAATCCATCAATATCTTCTCATATTTCTTTGTCCCAAAGTCATGCCTTATCACAGCTACAGATATTATTCCGCCGGCAAGTCCCGCAACAAAATACGCTCCTATCTCCACAATCCCATGCAGGTAATACCTGAACAGGCCATATGTTATTATAGAGACATATTGTCCGCCTGAAGCGAAGCTAAACTCTTTCCCTATCTCCATGATCCCAGACCTAATCGTGTCTCCAATCGCCACACCAATGACTGAAGCGTTCCATGTCAATATAAACAGAGAGCCAAGACCATAGATGAATGAAAACAAGACACAAAAGATGAGGACTTTCAGATTATTTGAGAGTATGTCCCAAAATACTTTTCCGAGGGAATATGCATTACCAGTCACATGCCCTCTGAGCCCTATAAGCGTATCTGTCTGGACCTTAAAGGTTTCTGTAGGATTAGCTATTATCGTATACCAGAGTGCATAGGCCAAAGTCGCGCCTATGAAATAATTCAAGAACACACGCAATGCTTTCGAATGCTCTTTCAAGATATTTTTTTCAGGAAGCAAGGATAGGTCTTTCTTTTCCTCTATCTTTATGATACTATATATCAACGGCATCGCAGCCATCGTCGTCAAAAAGACCATAATAAGTGAAGTATGGTCAGGAAATACCCATAGGCTCAGGAGAAGAGCCACGGAAGCGTATAAAAATCCATGAAAAAACACAACCATGGGATGCGTCTCGGCTTTTATAGGGCTTATCAATCCTTCCAGAACCATAGATACTAACTTGCAAAAAAACACTATATAAAGTTTTCTACAAAGCAATAGCAACCTTTATAAACCACCTATTATTCCACTGGATAGTGACCTGAAAAGGTGACCTTCGTAGTTCTTATGAAGGGAATCAAGAATAGGTCAGTTAACGGTGAAAATTAAATGGCTACAACAAGGCAACCAAGATCTGGATCGTTACAATTCTGGCCTAGAAAGAGGTCTGTTAGAACTGTTCCAAGGATTAGGACACTAGTCACTGGCAAAGATGCAAAGCTAACTGGTTTTGCAGGATACAAGGCCGGCATGACACATGTCAAAGTAATCGAAACCAACAAAAATTCTCATCTAAAGGGAGAAGAACTATCCATCCCTGTCACAATCATCGAATGCCCTCCTTTAAAGATTGCTTCTGTCAGACTATATAAAAAAGGGTCTGCACTAGCCAAGGAAATCCATGTGGCAAAAGAGTTTACTGAAAAACCAAATATTGACGAACTGAATAAGGTAAATGCTGCAGATTATCAAGATTTAAGAGTGAATGTGTTCACACAGCCTTCACTTACTGGTTTTGGAAGAAAGAATGCAGATGTCTTTGAAGTCGCCATCGGCGGAAAATTCGAAGACAAGCTGAAATATGTAAAAGAGAATATCGGGAAGGACATACCAATCGAATCACTTATCGGTGATGGAGAGCTTGTCGATATCAAGGGTATAACAAAAGGAAGAGGCTTTAGGAGCGCTCTTCAAAGATTTGGAATCGGAAGGAGACAACATAAATCCGAAAAAGGCATAAGGACTCCAGGGTCACTAGGTCCATGGTGTGGACAAGGACACATCATGTGGAGAGTTGCATATGCTGGAAAAGATGGTTTCCATCAGAGAACAGAGTATAACAAACAAATCGTCAAGATTGCCAAGCCAGAGCAGGTCAATCCTAAAAGCGGGTTGCTGCATTATGGTGTTTTGAAGAACAGTGTCATATTGGTCAAGGGAAGCGTTCCAGGACCATGCAAAAGGCTAGTTGTGATGCAAAAGCCACTTAGGGCAAAAAAACACCCAAGCCTACAAACAGTCGAAGAGATCGACGTAAGTGAGAAACAAGGAAGATGAAAGCCGTAGTAAAGTCTGCAGATGGAAAGAGCAAGGGAGAGACAGTATTCCCAGAACAGTTCAAGGAAGAAGTCAGACCAGATTTGATAAGGAGAGCAGTCTTTGCAATCCAGAGCCATAAGAGACAGCCATATGGGACAGACCCAGAAGCCGGCAAGAAGTACAGCTCAAAGATTTCAAGAAGAAGAAGAGATTACAAGACTGCATATGGTATCGGTATCTCAAGAGTGCCAAGGAAAATTGTCAGCCATAGGGGAACAAGGTTCAACTGGATAGCTGCAAGAGCACCAAACACAGTCGGCGGATTTGTCGCGCATGCACCAAAAGCAGAGAAGATTTGGGCTGTAAAGATAAATATCAAAGAAAGAAGAAAAGCCATAAGGAGTGCACTTGCTGCCACAATCTCAAAAGAGCTTGTCAAAGAAAGAGGGCATGAAGTAGCAGATTATCCGCTAGTCCTTGAAGATGCAGTCGAGAATATGAAGAAAACAAAAGATGTCTTAGCATTCCTATTGACGCTTGGCCTAGACAAGGAAATGGAAAGGGCTGAAAGAAAAAGCGAGAAGAGCGGAAGAGCAAGGAGAAGGGGAAGATCCTTCCAAAAAGCAAAGGGACCACTGATAGTCGTCTCAAAGAAATGTGATCTGATGAAATCTGCGTCAAACATACCGGGTGTAGATATAGTGGAAGTAAAAAGCTTGAATGCTGAACTTCTGGCACCAGGCGGAGACTGCGGAAGACTCACAATATATACAGAATCAAGCCTAGATTTAATGAAAAAATTGAAACTATTCACAGACAAGGTCGATTTAAAATGATAGTACTTTATCCCCTTTCAACAGAAAAGACCATCAGGATGATGGAATCTGAGAATACACTCATCTTCATTGTCGACAAGAAGAGTTCAAAAGAAGAGATAAAGAAAGAGATTGAGTCTCTCTATAAAGTCAAAGTCGCAAAAGTCCGAACTACAATTGACGCAAAAGCCAGAAAGAAGGCATATGTCAAGTTTTCAGCAGAAACACCAGCTATTGATTTAGCAACTCAGTTAGGGTTGATGTAAGAATGGGAAAGAATCTAATCCAGCAGGCAAGAGGAAAGGGCGGTCCAACATATAGGGCTCCAAGCTTCAGGTATAAAGCAAAGGTGTCATATCCTGACCAAGCCAAGAGCGGGACAGTTATAGATTTCATCAAGTGCCCAGGACATTCAAGCCCACTCGCATTAATCAAGTATGATAGCGGCGAAGAGACCTATGTCATCGCAGCACATGGCCAGAGAACAGGGGATGTCATCCAGTTCTGTGTCACAAACCCGAATAGCGGGGATACTGTGATGCTTAAGGATGTGCCTGTAGGAACTGCGCTTTTCAACATAGAAGGAAGACCAGGAGACGGCGGAAAGTTTGTCAGGAGCAGCGGATGCTTTGCCAGAATCGTAGGCAAGACAGAGAAAGAAGTATTAATCATGCTGCCTTCAAAGAAACAGAAGTCGTTCAATCTAAACTGCAGAGCAACCATCGGCGTCATCGCAGGAAGCGGAAGGAAGGAAAAACCATTCCTAAAGGCAGGAACAAGGTTCCATTACATGAAAGCAAGGAACAAGTTATATCCAAGAATCAAAGGACAGTCACAAAACGCTGTAGACCATCCATTCGGTACATCAAGATCATCAAAGAAAGGTAAACCAACAATTGCTAGGAAGAATGCCCCACCAGGAGCAAAGGTCGGTAAGATCAGGCCTAGAAGAACAGGTATGAAGAGATAAAAATGGCAAAGAAAGAATTCATGTTTAGAGGAAAATCGCTAGATGAACTAAAGGCACTCAGCCTGAATGAGTTTGCCAAAATGATTCCAAGCAACCTCAGAAGGAGCGTCACTAGGGGTTTTACTGAAGAGCAGAAAAAACTACTTGAAAAAATCAGGAAACATCAAAAGACCATAAAGACCCATGCTAGGGACATGGTCGTACTACCTGAAATGATCGGCCTTACAATCAAGGTCTATACAGGAAATTCATATGTCGATGTGATGATTGTCGAAGAAATGTTAGGGCACAGACTAGGGGAATTCGCACTCACCAGAAGGAGAGTAGCACACAATTCACCAGGAGTAGGTGCAACAAGAGGAAGCGCAAGCGTTTCAGTGAGATAAAAATGATAAAATATGCTTTTAATGAACTGAAAGAGAACATGGCAAGGGCCTATGGAAGAGACCTTGGCATATCAACAAAACAGTCAACTGAGATCTGCAGAGAAATCAGGGGAATGAAGCTCGCAAAAGCAAAAAAATTACTTTCAAGCGTCATCAAGAAAGAGGCTGCAATCAGTATGAAGAGATACAACAGGGATACAGCACACAAAACCGGAATGGCAGCAGGAAGGTTTCCAGTGACTGCAGCAACTGAAATCTTGAAGATACTAAACAGTGTTGAATCAAATGCACAGACAAAGGGCCTAGGAAAGGATCTTGTCATAGTCCATATCTCAGCACACAAAGCGGTCAGGCCGTTCCATCATGGCAGAAAGAAGAGATCCAAGATGAAAAGGACACACATCCAGGTTGTTTTAGAAGAACAGAAGATGGAGAATAAAAAATGATTGAGCGAGATTTTGTCAACAGGAAAAAGAAAGAGTTCCAAATTCAAGAATATATAAAAGCCAACC
>JAMPXQ010000097.1 GCA_023701075.1 Candidatus Woesearchaeota archaeon | reverse complement strand
TCCGATCTGAGGAGGAGCATTCTCTGGAAAGGATCCTAGCAAAGTAGACAGGTCAGGAGCCTATTTCGGAAGGTATGTGGCAAAGAATATTGTCGCTGCCGGGCTTGCGGATGTATGCGAAGTGCAGGTGGCTTACTGCATCGGAGTAGCCCAGCCTGTCTCAGTGATGGTCGAAACATTCGGCACAAGCAAGATCCCTGAAGAAAAGATTGTAGAGCTTGTCAAAAAGACTTTTGATTTCAGGCCGGCAAAGATAATATCTCACTTGAAATTAAGAAGGCCGATCTACCAGAAGACCGCAGCATACGGCCATTTTGGAAGGGAAGACCCTGATTTCACCTGGGAGAACATCGACATGGCTGAGAAGCTAAGAAAAGACGCTAAAGTATGATTTTTTATCTTTTTTTGCTCAATTTTAAATAGATATTTACATTCTGGTGATGGATGGCAGACATCGATGCAGACATAATCTCATTCAACAATATGGATAAAGAACTTGTCCATGGTCTTCTGAAAAGAGCAAGATTAGCTCCAAAAAAAGCTGATCTGAGGAGAGATAAGAGATCTATTGAGCAGCTGGTTGAACTCATGATGCCGCTCTCCGATAGGTTTTTGAGCATCTCATCAAATGATATCTATGACAAAAATGATCCTTTAGGAGACACAATACCAAACCTGCAGGTCTCGATAATAAAAGATTTAGAAGGCCAAAAGAAAGTACTTGTCAACCCTGACGTGAAATATGGAAGAACAATCGGAGTCTTTGAGATGCAGACAGGCATGCTTCCCGGGATAGCTGTCGCATTCCCGACATATATTGATTATAAGATGTCAGGATATAGGTTTGATGAAGCAAGCGGATTTAAGAAAGAGACTTTGACCTTCAGCAAGACTGACAAGAACCACGCTGATGCAGTCATGCATTTTGAAGCATACGTCAGAAACTTAGGTATGTTAGTCTATGATAGGGGTATAGTTGTAAAGATACTTGACGCAGATAAGCCTACAAAACTAGGTGCACCGGTAGAAAGTTCAGTAAATGAGATGATTAAGGAATATTGTGAACCCGGAAGAAAAGACAAGGAATTAGTCAGGGAAGGCCTAAGTTTAATCTACAATAATCCGGACAATTCTATATATCTTGGCCTTGGAATAAATGAAGGGAACGTATGGTCAGCCAATACGGTATCTTTGCCAAGGGATATGTTCCATATTGTAAACGAAGATGATGTAAGAGCTTTGGGATTATGGCTTCCAAACACAAAAGAAGTCTTTGAGCAGGTTAAAGAGATGGCAAAGACAGGCCCGCTTGCAGGTTACGGCCCGGTATTCTCAAAGATGCCGATATCCTCAAGTTTAGATGATCCGCTTACAGTTTACCTATTTAGGCTTTAGGCAGCATATCGGGAAAAGCATGCATGTTTAAGACCTATGCTGTTTTTTTAGTTCTTCTTTTTTGATCTTATGCCTAATTGTAGCATAGCCTATCCCTGCAATGAATAAGAACAGGATGAATCCCAAGACCTGCATATAGATAGGAAGAGTGCCTATATATGCCAGGAAGAATGCCAAAGGGATGAACCCGATTATTGTCGCAGTGATGTAAGGCAGGAATTGGATATTTGTAAAAAGGCCAAGCGCATAGCTTATCAAGTCGATTGGGATGGCAATCCTAAGGAAGATTATTCCAAAGAACAGGTTCTTCTGTGGCATATATTTCTCATATTTGTAGATCTTCTGGAACGGAAAGTGCTTATAGATGAGAGGCACTCCTACCTTTCTGGAAAGGAAAAAGACGACTGCTGAACCAAGTGTCCACCCTATCAAGCTTAGAAGGCCGGCAAGCATCCATCCCCAGGTAGTAGTTGCCAGCGGCATGAGGAAGATGATATCAACAGGAGCAAAGACTGCCGAGACTATAAGGATAAGGATATAGAGAAGCATACTTTTTGTATCATTACGGATGTAGCTGGTGAAGAAATCAGAATTCACATGGACAACATAAGAAGCTGCAATGAACATGAAACCTAGAATGATAAAACCGGTTATTGATTTTACACTATCTTTGATACTCACATCCTGATTAATTAGCCTCTGATATATAAATCTGTCTGGGAATCAAAAAAAACAATTCCTGCATGCCTAGCAGTATTCTGGCAGATCAATTAGGTTAATAATTCAAAATCATGTTAGTTAGTCCTATCTTGAGACACCGATAAGTAAAACACCATATGCATATCTGCTCCAGTCCGGATCCTTGACCTCATCAAATCCTTCTATTCTTGGCCTAGCCACGATTATATAATCCCCTTTGATAGAATCATCATATATCTGGGTTTCATCCGTACCAAGATAATAATCTATTATAAATTTCTCAATGCCTCCAAAAGCGACAAGAGTCTTGTTCTGGCTGTTTGCATATTCTAACGCATGGACCCATTGCTCCCCATCCATCCTGATCTCGCTTTGATAATAAGGCATCAGCGAGAAGAATACCAAATAGATGCAGAAAAGTGCCGTAGACCAATGCAGATTCAGCCTATCGATGCCTATTGCGACAAGCAGCAGGAAAAAATAAGTGAAATATGAGACGTATCTGATTGTGGTCATAGAATATAACGGAATAACATTGATAGATACGAATATTATTGTGATGATTGGCAGAGAGAATTGGCAAAACACCAGCCAATAATCCTTATCCCTGAAGCTATATAACATGCCAATGAACATAAAGATCAGGAATAATATAGTTATATTGGCCAAACTCCTTTGAGCATGCCTTACAAATATTCCGCTGAAAAAATTTAAGGTCACTGGCAGCGTATCATAAGTGAAAGCTCCAATCCAATTGAATGCAGCATTGTTGTAGATCAGATTATATATCAGAGTGGCAAAAGAGATTGCGTTCAGTATGGATAGGTAGATTAGATCATTAAAACATATCTTTCTTCTCATCAAAGCATAGGCTATCTGAAAAAAGACCACAAATATCGCAGAGTAATGGGTCAGCAGTGCAAGGGTTATGGAAAGGAAATAAGCCATTTTATTCCTGCCGTTCCTTATTACATCAAGATAGTAATAGAAACTGGCATTCAGGAGGAGGAATAATAAAGAGTAGTTTTTAGCCTCCATTGAAAAATTTATCAGGATATTAGAAAAGGATGCCAATGCCAAAGAAACAATGCCTACCTTGCTGCCGAACAGTTTCTTTGCAAAGAGATAGAAGAAGAATAAGGAGCAGATAGAGAAGATGACGCTTGGGAATCTGATGGCAAAAGCAGAAATGCCGAATATTGATGTCCAGATGCCGAAGAATATGAAATATAATGGTGGATGAGGCTCTATCAGAAGTGCATTGAGATTCACATTTTTGGAATGATGCATCATGATGACGAACTCATCATTCCATAGGCTGAATTCTCCTAGCTTATAGATTCTGAGGAAAAAAGCGACTGAAAAGATGGCTGCAACAAAAAGATATTCTGTCTTTTGTTTCAGCATCATCATGCATATATTGGGGCTAAATTATATAAAATTTGTCAAAAAAAACTGAACAGATGGCATGATTAGAATATACATGCAAAAACATGCAAAAAATCATGGCAGAACTAATTTGCAGTACAGCTGTTCTCTTGTCCCATCCTTGAATTGCTCTCCATTCCATCCAGGTATTGGTTCAAAGCCCATCTTCTTTAAGAGCCCTCCGGAAGTGCCGTTTGGCCACATGTATGTTGCAAAAAGCTTTCCAGATTCGTTGCCAATGATGTGACTATCTAAGAATTCAAGCGCATTTTTTCCTAGGTTCGTGCCTAATCCTCTATGGGCATATTCCGGCAAGACTCCAACGCTCAATATGACTCCTGCTGATGCGGGTAAATGCTTGACGCCTAATGCTTCCATGACAGTTCGTTTTTGAAGATATAATGCGTTGTTCGTGTCCATCAGTCTGCTTATGGAAAAACCGGCTATGGTTCCGCCATATCTGCCTGTAATCACAGAATAATAAGGATCATTGATCTTGCGTATCACTTGGTCAGCTGTGAAGAATTCAGGAAGGACTTTTTTCGCAATAGAACATATCCTAAACACATCATCTTCTACTGCATCTGATATTTCAAAATCCATAGCCACGTGAAATATTGGACGATTTTAACTTTATCTATTTTCTAGTGGATTATTTGAAAAAAATGCGCCACGACCCGACCTTCCCTAGTAAGCGAAGCGAATGGGTGCACAAACGAAGTGAGAGCATGTTCAAATCCGAAAGGTATGGGATGAAACAATATTAAAAAAAATGCGCCACGACCCGGATTTGAACCGGGAATCCCGTTAGGGACGAGCTCTCAAGGCTCGCGCAATACCGGATTATGCGATCGTGGCAGTAACACAGCTAATGAACACAGAAAAACACATTGTTTTTATATTTTACCACAAAAAAAAGAGGATTTATGCCTATTCATCATAATCAAACATCTCTGCCCTAAGTTCATATATGTTGAACAATGTGACAAAAAGGGTCAGGATGATAGGCCCAAGGACGACTCCAAGTACGCCAAATACTGCAAGTCCGCCTATCATGCTTATCAGGACTGCCGCTGTATGCAGCTTCATCTTGTCGCTGATCACTATAGGCTTAACGATATTATCGACACTGCTTATGACACCGAATCCAAATATGAGGAGTATCACTCCTTTGAGCACGCTGCCGTCTGGGCTGAACAGCAATAGCACGCCTAGTGGGACATAGACAAAAGCAGGACCGACCATTGGTATCACTGCAAAGAAGAATAGCATCACTGCAAAGAACAACGGCGATTTTATGCCTAGGAGGAAGAACATGACAGTTGCAAGGATGAACTGTATGCTTGCAGTTATTATCTGGCCATAGACAACAGCATCTGTAGTCTTCTTTAGCTCTTCTAGGATTATCTTGCTGTTCTTGACCCCGAATGGAAGGTAATGCATGAGCAGCAACGCCATCTTCTTGCCTTCCTTGAAATAGAAATACATGAAGAAAGTGCCGACAATAAGATTCAGTATCTTTACAGGAAGGACAGTCAGAAGCTGCTGGAGGGAAGTCAAAGTTTTTGTCGCAAACCCGCCGATTATCTTAGTCACATCGATGTCAACCCCAAAATCCTGGGATATCTTGCTCAGATAAGGATCAATCTTCCCTGCCTGAGTAGCTGTGACAAAGCTTCCGTATATGCCAGGGACTTCCTGTATCAAAGTGCTTATTATGAATATTGAAGGTATGATGATTATCAGATAGACCGTTATTATCGTAAGGACTGACGCAAGCGAACTGTTCTTGACCTTTGATTCTATCCACCTGAAAACCGGGTAGAAAAGGTAGGCGACAATCGCAGAAGCGATTATCGAATAGAG
>JAMPXQ010000096.1 GCA_023701075.1 Candidatus Woesearchaeota archaeon | reverse complement strand
GAGATGAGAAATTGAAAGACCCTGTGCAGATATATAAGAAATTCGAGAAAGAGATATCAACATTTGATGTGGTCATAATCGACACTGCAGGAAGGGACGCGCTCTCAGACGAGCTTGTTGAAGAGCTCAATAAGATAAATGCGCTTGTCCAGGCAGATGAAAGAATCCTCGTCATAAGCGCAGATATAGGTCAGGCAGCTGAAAAACAGGCTGCGATGTTCCACGACACCTGTAATGTCACAGGCGTCATAATAACAAAGATGGAGGGAACAGCAAAAGGGGGAGGAGCTCTAAGTGCATGCGCAGTCACAGATGCAAACGTCCGTTTCATAGGGGTAGGGGAGAAGATAGACGATCTTGAAGAGTTTAACCCAAAAGGCTTTGTCTCTCGTCTATTAGGTATGGGAGATATCGAGATGCTCCTTGAGAAGGCAAGAGAGGCAGTCAAAGAAGAAGACGCTGAAGAGATGTCAAAGAAGCTCTTGAAAGGAGAATTCAGCCTTGTTGACCTTTATGAGCAGATGGAAGCCATGAAGAAGATGGGTCCACTCTCAAAGATTGCAGAGCTTATCCCTGGAATGGGGCAGTTGAAGCTTCCAAAAGACGCGCTTGAAGTCCAGCAGGAAAAGCTTGAGAGATGGCGCTATATAATGGATTCATGCACAAAAGAGGAGCTTGAGGATCCGGAACTGATATCAGGAACAAGGATTGAGAGGATTGCAAGAGGTTCAGGAAGCAGCCTAAAGGACATCAAGGAACTGATAACGCAGTATCGGCAGGCCAAGAAGATGGTCAAGATGTTCAAGGGCGGAAACATGAAGAATATGGAGAAGATGATGAAACGCATGGGCATGCCAGGGAAGATGCCTGGCCTATGATTTAAATGGGCTTATGATTTATATATACTTTCTAAATCCCTAGAGCAATGATAGCAGATTTGGCAGTTCTGAGGTATCAAAAAAATGAGTTGGATAGGTTTGTCCCTGCAGCATTGGCTTATTATGATGGAAGAGCAGTCATAGAGACATTCAATATCAGCATGACTTTCCAGCAGATGGCTGCATTAAGGACTGAGCAGCCGCAAGAGAAATTAGAGCAAGAATTGAGGCAGGATGGATTTGGGGACAGCAGAAGCCATCTATTTGCAAACATTGGCGTATCATGTGCAGTCACAGTGACTTTGAAAGGGAAAGATTATCTGATTGTGACTCCAAAAGGCTCGCTTCCTTCTGGATATTGGGCACAGCCAGATAGGATCAGGGGAGAGTTTGGTTCAGATCTTCTAGAACAGGCAATAACAGAATTCACTGAAGAAGTGCTACCATTCACCTATAAAGAAAAACTTCTCAGAGGAAGGATAGGTGATTTTAAGTTTCCTATACCCAAATATGATGGTGTTGAGTTTTCAAGAGCCAGCTATGAAATGATTCCAGGCGCAAAGGTCAATATTTTCGGAAATCATATCTATGATGTAGTATTGAACGGTCAGCATATCCCTAGCATGGAAAGCCCGTTGGCGAAATTGTACCATGGCTTTCATATAGACAGGTTCCATAATAATCTTCAGATGCTTCTTGCTGGTCATATTGAATTTAATCGCTTCGAGGGACTGTATTATGCAGAGACAATAGTCCAAAGCGAAGAAAAAAGACGATCTTCAGGCCACATGTTTGCTGATGTCTTTGACAGGCGTGGCCCTTACCTATTGCCAGTGGTTGATGGGAATATAATACCGGGTTTTTGCATCTTCAGGAATGGCAAGGTATATGGATTATCAAGTAGCCTAGAAGGATATAAATTATCAGAGGCATTCGGTGGGTTCACCAAAGAAGGCATCACAATCGCTAAAAATACAGAACTGCAAATCAGATAATCATATATGGTCTAATCAAGCTGTTCTCTTATGTTCTTTAAGAACTGTTCCCAATCTTTTTCGCTTACCTGGCATCCGCATGCATGCATATGCCCTCCTCCGAACCCTTCAAGCCCGACCAAGGCTTTTTGGAGTATCTCCCTAACTTTATATTTGCTGGAACGCAAGGAACATTTGTAGTTTCCATTGCTCACTCTGCAGATTATAATGAATTTTTCCGGATTGAGGTAAAGTATCTCATTGCTGAGTTCAGATGTCAGGGAAGTCCTGTTGTCTTGGTAGGAAAAGAGCAGAATCTTGTCTTCAGAGACCTTGACCCTTGATTTTATATCTTCATAGATCTTATTATGCCTCATGAAATTTTTCCAGATGAATTTCCCTTGTGAAGTGCTGTGGTCCAAAATCTCATAAGGGTCTTTTATCCTTGTAAGTGTCTTCACGCATGCCATGGCTTCAGCATTGTCTCCCTTTAGTATGAATGAGAATATCTTGGAGATTTCTCCGACTTTTGTTGAAAATAAAGCATCCTGCGGCCTCTTTATCTCTTTTGGCAGCAGGTCAGGGTATTCTTTCCTGAAATCTTTCACCAGGTCTTTTGGGATGTGCCAGTCTCCTACGCATCCGACCATTGCAAGCCAAGGGTCTTTCTTTGCAGCAACTTGGTATGCAAAATAGCTGACTGGCTTATTGTCCTTTCCCCTGCTCTTGATCATAGGATTATAGTACTTGACATTCTTTAGTTTTGAAGGCTTATGATGGTCAAGCCAATGCACATTATGCAGCTGGTCCAAGAACTCCTGGCTGACTTCTGCGACATCAAGTATGAATATATTATCGGGCTCAAATTCCTTGACTTTCTGCAGGAAGAAGCTGTCAAGCGGTCCGGCTCTTTTGAATATGATGCCTCTAGCTTCATTATTAAGGGAATAGAACTGCAGGAAACTGCATAGGCCGTCAGGATCGTCATCAAAAAATATCAGAGGCCTTGCTGATTCAGTGATGGCTTTCCTCAGTTCCAAGATCTGTTCATCAGGAATCATGTGTTAAAAAAAACTAGTGCTATTTATTAAAGTATGTAAATGCAAAAAAACCATCAAAAAATATTTAAACTTCATAGCCTAAAAACAACGCATGGCAGAGATACCTTCATGGATGTGGATGATATCGGGAGTGATAATAACTGGTTTTTCAGTCTTCATGGGGTTCAATGACAGCATCTCATATAACATGTTCTTCAAGATAATGATCTTTGTAGGCCTGATAATGCTGGGTTTCGGATGGCTTAAGATGAAGCTTAGGCAAAGGACACCTGAGCAGACCATAGATGATATGCGCGCTATTCACAGCAAGAGAGATAGTGGTGAAGTTGAGATAAATATAGATGATTATAGGAACAACCCTCAGTTGAGGCAGCAGGCGATGCAGCAGCAGGCTAAATACCCTCCTACTCAGCAGCAGTTAAGTACTCAAGGAAGAAGCCATAATCCGAATCATCCGCAGCATATGAATCACAACGTGCAGCATAATGCAAGCCACAGCCATATGAATAATCCATCAGCCAATCATGTCACGCAGCCGCATAACCTGACTCATTCAAGGATGCAGGCAAGATTCTGCCATCAGTGCGGTTCCCCGCTCCTTCCGCAGCACAAGTTCTGCCCGATATGCGGTTCTAGGGTCTGAACCAGATTCTGATATCAGGATAGTGGTTTTCTTATCACAGTCAATATCCTGTCATAAGGCATATCTTTGATATATCGGCTTTCTGTATTCCCAAGGCCTTTTGTGAGTCCCTCTATCTCTTGCATAGAGAACGCCTTGACATATTGTGTCCCTCCTGCAAGGAGTGAATAATTGGAGAAGATATGGTGCTCGAATTTCATTACACCCTCCCCGACAATTGTGTCTAGCATGATGAAGCCTCCAGGCATCAGATTTCCATAGTCTCTTGTCAATGCACATCTTCTGCAACCTTCTCCGAAAGTTGGGTTCATCAAAAGTCCAAAACTGCCTAAAGGATAGATTACGCCATCTATGTCAGTATCAAGGGTATCTGCATATGAAAAAGATATCACGCCTTTTTTCTGCGCATATTTTGCCTGTTTCTCATCAGCTAATAGGGCAATGTTAGTAGCTTTAGGAAAGAAATAATTCACATTAAGCATCTGGACGATGCATGCGTTTTTCATATCATCGACCAATTCTTTTGCCGCTTGGTCAATATATCGGTTGCTGTCTGAAGCATTAAATTTAGGTTTCCAAGCAGGAGGAAGTTCCTCTTCCTTTATGAGATGCATAGTTGTGGCAAAGGAGAATAATGCGTCCATATTGATTCGGATATTATCCATATTTAAAAGCATACTTTTTTATACGTATAAGGATTCATAGTGGCGCGATGTTCACCTATATAGAAAAACCGAATACCAATAAGGAGATCTATAATATTTTGCACCCTCTATTGAGAAAATGGTTCGAAGAGACGTTCGGGGGGTTCTCTGCACCTCAGCAGTATGGTATCATGCCTATCCATAATAAGGAAAACACATTGATTTTTGCACCTACAGGAACAGGTAAGACCCTTACAGCTTTCACATCTATATTGAATGAGCTCATCTATCTTGCAGAAAAGGATGAGCTGAAAGATAAAGTCTATTGCGTATACATAAGCCCGCTAAAAGCGCTTTCAAGGGATATCAAGGTCAACCTGATGGACCCATTAGAGAAGATACAGGAACTGGCAAAGAAAGAAGGGAAGAAGGTAGATATAAGGGTAGGGGTAAGGACCGGAGACACGACAACTTCGGAGAAAGCGAAGATGCTTAAGCATCCGCCCCATATATTGATTACGACGCCTGAATCCTTTGCGATAACGATAACATCAAAAAAATTCCTGGACCTCATGACAGGTCTGGATTGGCTCATCGTCGATGAGATACATTCGATAGCGTCAAGCAAGAGAGGGACGCATCTTTCTCTTTCGATGGAGAGGCTTTCTAATTTCACGAGGTTCACAAGGATCGGTCTTTCAGCTACAGTCTCGCCACTAGAAGAAGTCGCAAAATTTCTTGTAGGAAAAGAGCATGAGCGGTTTAGGCCATGCAAGATTGTGGATGCTCAGTTCATAAAGAAGATGGATTTCAAGGTGCTAAGTCCTGTGCATGACGTGATGAAGACAACTCATGATAACATCCATCAGAGCACTTATGAACTCATGAATGACCTTATATCGACACATAAGACTACGTTGATATTCACGAACACTAGGAGCGCTACAGAAAGGGTAGTCCATTTCCTAAAGGATAAGTTTCCAAAATCTTATACGGAAAAATTAGGTGACGAAGATTCCCGTTCTCTGATCGGAGCGCATCATGGTTCGCTCTCGACAGAGCATAGGCTGAATATAGAGAAGCAATTGAAAGAAGGAAAACTCAAAGCCATAGTCTCATCTACATCTTTAGAATTAGGGATTGATATAGGTTATATAGATCTTGTGATCCTTCTAGGAAGCCCAAAATCAGTCGCAAGAGCCCTGCAGAGGATTGGTAGGAGCGGGCATAAGCTTCATGAGACAGCAAAAGGAAGGATAATAATCCAGGATAGGGATGATCTTGTTGAATGCGCAGTGCTGT
>JAMPXQ010000095.1 GCA_023701075.1 Candidatus Woesearchaeota archaeon | reverse complement strand
CTGCATAAAACGCAATATATATCAAATCCCAAAAAGGAAACGTCCCTGCTGCTGGGACCATGGCCTTGACAAGTTCCATTATCTTTGCCATCACCAAGAATCCTATTCCGGTGATAAGCATCTTATTCTCTGAAGTGAAATTCTTAATCAAGTAAAAGCCTACTCCAAGAAGCATTATTGGCCACATGAAATACACTAAGTTTGTCCTTAATTTATCTAATGCAATCACAACACCAAGTGAAAATATGATTGCAAGGACCCTTATTATCTGAGGAGGAAATTCCCTTTTTTTTAATATATCCTTGAAGAGATTCTCCATCAAGACGAATGACAGGACAAAGTCCATTATGCTTGAAGTATTCAGATATGCAGTCCAGAAATCAAGTGTCGCCAATGGTGCTAGCGCCTTGCTGAGCATATTCTGCGCAGAGACAGAAACCGCTAATAGATTAAGAAAAAGTATAGAGCTACTATAAAACATTACTTTTTTTTTCATAAACCCTATTTTTTACTCGTGAAATAGGTATATAAACCTTTCTATATGTCAATAAGGCTAATAAAAAATACAAAATAACCATTAAGAAGTAGTAACAAAAACGAAAAGTTTATATAGTTAACCTACTTTGAAGTAGATTATGACACTATGGGATAGAGTTAAAAAAGCATGGAACAAGAGCTGTGCAAATCATCAGGTCAGCCCAAAGGTAAGGCAATCAATAGATTCTATAGTAGGTACAATCGTCTCAGTTGGTGCAGTTGCAACAGCTGCAGTCACATCATATGTTGCCGGAGCGATGATACCATTCGGACTCGCTGCAGTTACTCTCGGACTTTACGCAGGCAATGAAGGATTTAGGACAAATGTGAATCATACAATCGGACATGTATTAAGAGGTGCAGTTGCAACCAGTGTTTCAGCTGCAAGGACAGTAGTCGGCTTAGGTCAGGATATTTTAGAAGGCAGTGCATATCTCGCTCGCGGAATTGTAGAATATAGTGCATTGACAGTATATCATGGTGCTGGTGCACTTGTGAGTCTCTCAACACAAGGTACTGGTGTGAACGCAACAAGACCAAGTTCATATGGTGAAAATGCCAGAGCACTTTGGAATGATAGATATTTACCTGAGATAAAGCATGTATCATCAAGAGCACTGGATAGATTATATCATGATAATGACAATTCATCTTACGCATCAAGACACTTAGACCAGTTGCATGATTATAATGACAGATTCCATGACAAGCCAGAAGGATTCCTAAATACACTTATAAATTATGGTACGAATATCATATATAACATTGGGAACACTCTGGCAAGCCTAGTCTATTCTCCAAGAAGACCTGCAGGATTCATTACTCCTTATAATCTAGCATTCGAAAAACCTGCTGTCAAATTGATTTAGATTTTTCTGCTTTTCCCACTCCATTAGAAACATATTTAAACTCTGCCTCCTTGATTTTTTCCATGTCAGGACACGCGCCGATGAGACCAATGGGCATGGGAGTGCATAGGAGCCATATCCATCTTCCGGGCCAGTTCTTCCTCGGCATCTTCTTCCTGCTTGCAGGAGGCCTTTATGTCATGAAGCTTTTTGGGAAGACTTATTTTCCGCTGCCTGATGTCCTACTGAATAATGTCTGCGGATTTGGAAGCCTGATAGGCGGGTTCTACCTTCTAATAACTGTCATCTGGAAACCAAGGGTCTATTTGTAGGAATATTTATAAACATTCCAGATAAAGAAAAAACAATGCTGGATCTTCTTGTCATCATCGCAGTGATCGCAGTGGCTATCGGAAGCTATACAGATATCAGGACGCTTGAAGTGCCTGACTGGCTCAATTATGTCCTCATCGCTGTCGGCTTGGGCGGCAACCTGATCTATTCAATCTTCTACAATGATTACACATTCATCATCAGAAGCGTACTAGGTCTTGTAGCATGCCTGGTATTAGGCACTCTCATGTTCTACACAGGACAGTGGGGAGGAGGAGACAGCAAGATGCTCTTTGGTCTTGGTGCGATATTTGGCCTAAGCTACCCGCCTGCATTTGATTTCCTTCCAAAATTCCTAGTCAACCTGCTTTTCGCAGGAGCGCTCTATGGCATGGCATGGATAATATATCTGGCTGTAAAGAACAGAAAAAAGATATTCAAGATATTTGTGAAAGAGCTAAAAAAACAAAAAAAGGTCAGGCTGATAACCGGAACAATCTGCCTAGCAGTCTCAATAGTCATATTTTTCCTGAAGCTGCCTATAGAATTCAAGATGATATTCATAACACTTATCTGCTTCCTCTATCTGATGAACTATGTTTTCATCTATGTCAGGCTGGTAGAAAAGATTTCCATGATCCAGATGATAGATCCAAAAAAACTGACAGAAGGGGACTGGATTGTAGATGACATAAAGATAGGGAACAAGATACTCGTAGGTCCAAAAGATCTTGGCATAAAAAAAGAGCAGATAGCAGCACTGCTCAAACTGCAGGCTCAAGGAAAGATAAGGAAAGTCAAGGTGAAATACGGCATCCCATTCATCCCAAGCTTCCTCATTGCACTAATCTACACCTTGGTGACAAACACAATATTTTTCTTCCAGTTATTATAATCGATTACAGTTATTACTATTAATGCCATTTCAAGATTTCTTTTTGTTGTTTTGTCGTTATAGTTACTGCTAAAATTAGTTAGAATAAAACATACAGGTATGTTCAAAAGGATACTCAATTTGCCAACATCATCTATGGAAGCGACTGGAGGGCAAGAATAATTCAGTCGTCTAAAAATAGTCTAAAAAAATATGATTAAGATTCATTTAGCTTGCTTCAAATGCAATTGTTTATTCTTTCAGAATTCGAACTTCACGACGTCCCTATATAGCTTATCCTGGCATGAATGGAGCCTCTCATTGAACTCCCTGTCTGTAGTGGCCTTATCGATCTGCCTTATCATATCGATTATCCTTCTGATGAGCCTTATCAGGTCTCCTTCATCAAGGCTGCAGAGTTCAAGCAGCTCTGAAAATTTCTCTCCCGCAGTGAAATCTCCTATCACCCTGCACATCCTCTTCACATGCAGCTTATTGAGGTTCTTCTGCACATAGCTCTGCCTTGAAGTCACCCTCATTATCCTATTGAATTCATTCTGTATCCCTTTGAGCGTGAAGAAGTCTTTCCCTCTGGGTTCATATATCACAGATGCAATCAGTATGTTTAATTCCTCGTCGCTCAGTTCCTGATAGATGTCAGAATAGAAGAGTTCTGTAAGGAGTATCTCGCTCGAATAGATTTTTGTCGCGAACCTTCCTTTGTCTGTAAGATTATCCCCTTCGATATAACCAAGGCTCTTTAATATCTTTATCTTGTTGTTATAGGTGGCCATTATCCTGACCTGCTGGCTGCTCTCTTTCTTCTTAAGATAATAATCAAAATTCATCTTGAGGATAGTCTCTCTTTCAGGAGGAGTATGATTGTTTATCAGATTGAGCACAGTATTGAAGCTGAGCTTGAACTGGCTCTGTATCGGAATATCATCCCTAAGCGACATCCTCTTCACTTTCTCTAGATCTGTATAGCCGCGCTCGATCATCGCGATTGCATATCCGATCTTATCTATCCCTCTTCTTCCTGCCCTTCCTGCAAGCTGGAAATATTCCTTTGAGTTTATGTATCGAAAACTGATGCCGTCAAATTTCTCAAGGGACGCAAAGCAGACGCTCTTTGCCGGCATATTTATCCCGACTGCAAAAGTCTCAGTTGCATACATCACCTTTATGAGGCCCTCTGAAAAGAGCAGTTCCACAAGCTCCTTGGCTTTTGGAAGGAGCCCTGCATGATGGAAAGCGATGCCTTTTGAAAGAACATGCTTGAGCTTCTGTACGCTCTCAAGGCTCCTGTATTCTGCAGATATCAAGCCATTTGCCATCTCAATGACATGCCTCCTCTGCTCATTGTTGAGGAAATCGATCTTCCTGGAAAGTTCCACTGCTCTCCTTTCAGTATCTGCTCTTGAGAAATCAAAGAAGATGCATGGCAGCTTATCTCTTATCGAAAAAATGAGGTCAATGTGATTAGGCTTAGGCATCTTCTTCTTGTCTTTGCTCCGTCTTGCCTTCTTATGGGCCTCTGTTGTCGACCTGTCCTTTAAGACATCATCAATCCTTGTGACACCAAGATGGACATCATAGACATAATGCTCCAACGGCACTGCTCTTTTCTCATACTTCACGACATCTACATCATGTTTTTTTATGGTCTGTATCCAGCTGGCAAATTCTTCAGCATTAGGGATAGTAGCAGAAAGGCAGAGGAACCTCATATGTTCAGGTGAGAAGATGACTGATTCTTCCCAGATCGTCCCTCTCTCGATATCATTTATATAATGGATCTCATCAAAGATGACATATGATACCTGATCTATCAGGATATCCTTTGTGAGGAGCATGTTCCTATAGATCTCAGTCGTCATGATTAGGACTGGCGCATCAGGATTGATGACGACGTCCCCGGTCATTATCCCTATGTTCTCCTCGCCATAATCTTTCTTGAAATCCCTATACTTCTGTCCTGAAAGAGCTTTTATCGGAGCAGTATAGATTATCCTCCTGTTATGCTTGAGGTACTTGTCGATGATATAATCAGCGATGAGCGTCTTCCCTGTCCCTGTCGCAGCAGAGACGACGACAGAGTTTCCCTTGTCGATGCTCCTTACGGCATCTTCCTGGAAAGGGTCTAGAACGAAATTCTTGAACTGCATGAAAGATGATTGTTCCGTAGTTTAATATAGTTTTCTATGAAAAGATAAATAAAGTGATAGTTGGATTAGATTTTATAGGGATATTTCTGGAATTTGAGATTTACAGTTTCACTTGTCAAGCTTATTCTGTATAAAGCACCGTCCCTTTGGAACTTCGAAGTCCTGGGTCCATTGTTTTTATATCCTTGATCAATTTTGGAGTTTGGCCACATGCTGAAGCATAGCCAAGCATGAACCGTTCATGTTTCTCAAAAGAGTCCAGATAGTACTTAGCAAATGTCTCATCATCAAACCAACCCTGATTCATCTCTGGATTATACCTGATGCTTCCTCTAAGGCCTATTGCCTGAAGGCCGATATAGCCTGCAAAGACAGGATATGCTGACATAAGACCTGCATCCTTTGTTCTGGACTGCACAAGTGCCGTGTAACGATAGCTATGCACAGTTGAAAGCTCATTGGCTTGAAAAGTGAACTCATCAATATCCGGAGAGAGATACGAACCCATGATGTGTGCATCCAAGTTTTCCTTCAGACGGCAAAGTTCATCAGCATTGTCGCTGAGTAGCGCAACTCCCATCTTTGCGAGAAGGACATAGCCGCTCATCACATATTCGACATATTTTATCTTTCTTGATACCTGCCCTTGATCAACTAAAAAATCCTTGTATGCTCCTAAAGTAGCTGCCGTCTCTATTATGTAAGTCAGGTTAAGGCTGCCATCTGCATTGATTTCACTAAGCCTATCATCGATGCGGATTCCT
>JAMPXQ010000094.1 GCA_023701075.1 Candidatus Woesearchaeota archaeon | reverse complement strand
CCTGTTCCTTGAAGAGCAAGATAACAAACTCATCTTCTCTCCCAATGAGATGAAACCTGACCAATCGAAGGTTTTCAATCTAGACATAGATGGGAAATCTGATGAGCATATAACTAAGATGCTGAAATCATCTTATCTGACAAATTACAATACATTTGTACTCCATGGGAAAACTGTGAAGACAAGGACTAAATATATCCGGGAAGTGCTGAGCCAGCTTGTCGCTGTCGAGATAATGGAGCAGACTTCCCAAAAGATTGTGGCGCATGAGATGCTTGATAAGTCCAAGAATTCCCCTGAAAAAATCATCAGGAGGATGGACATGATAATCCGGAGCATGCTTGAATGGCTTTTGGAAGAGAAGAACAGCGGCATAGGATACATCCATGAACGCGAATCTGACCTAAACAGGCTTGATCTTCTCGCACAACGGCTCATAGTCAATTCTTTTGATAATCCTTCATATCATGCTGAACTCAAGAAATCCTACTTTGAGATACTAATGGAATTCAAGGTCATGGGATTCCTGGAGATGATCGGGGATTCCATAAGGGATCTTGCTGAAGCTGCTGACCCCATGAAAATGGCGAAACTTGAACCATTGCCTAACATCATCAAGAGATACATAAAGACAATGGAAATATATTATGCCAATGACCTGGATGCTGCAGTTCAACTATCCATCCAGACCAAGCAGGCAAGAACTGACCTTGAAAAATGGATTGTCAAAACAAAGAACATGGCCGAGATAATGACATCGCTAAAAGAACTTATACTTATGACGGACGAGATCGCGCTTGTCGTACTGAATAGGAATACATAGACCATTCAGACTCAGCTATCAAGGAGTTTAGTAAAAATCACCTAGGAACTGCGCCGCGTACATAGTCCATTGCATATATCTTATCAAAGAAAATATATTGCTCTGAATCAGGGAAAGATCTCACTGTATTTTCAAAATCTATCAACCTAGCCATCTGCCCATCATCAGCACCAGTTATAGGATTTGTCAGAGATCCAGACCTCTTGCCTGCGAATATCCCATCGGATGGATATAGATTTATATAATTTATATTATCACCCAAGATGCTTTTATGAACCTCACTGATAATTAGATCTCCTGATTTTCCTATGCTTGCTGTCACATGCCTCTCTGCATACTGCATTGTTGCATAGAACTCTGCTCCTACTGAAGTTTTTGCTGCAATAGTCGGATAAATGAGATAATCCCTCTCTTCTGAAAAATATTTCTTAATAACCTTAAATGCATCCTGAGCGATTTCATGTCTTAATTCCCTTGATTTGTAACCTTGCCCAAATGTCAGCAAGAAATTCAGATCTTCTGCCAAAGCACGACCTACGTATTTATCCATAAAGATTGGCTCCTGGATATTTAATGCTGATCCTAATACCTGCATTGCATCTTGAACACCAAAGGTCTCCAGATATCTAGACTGCAACAATCCTTCAGCAATCAGTTCCAATGATTTGAAAGGCGGATAAATAGTTTCATCAAGCTGTCTTGCTTCAGATAAATCGCTTATATAAATCTGTTCTGAACCAAATTCAGTATCAAAATTCCCCATAACATAATCTAATGCGGATTCAAGAATCATGAAAGGTATCTGCCTTGACGCTTCTTCTTTGACTACATCTTTTGTCAGCTTAGGTGTAGGGAGTACAATCCCCAATTTTTTAATCTCTTTTTGCAGCCTATCAAAATAGATATAATCCCTAATATCTTCAGTTATGAACCCAAACTTCAGACCAGTGCAATTTGGGCCTTCAAAGTAATATTCCCTAAAAAGACCTAAACCTAAGTATATTTTTGGATCTACTCCATTTGAGAATCCACCACCATGCCATCCACTACTACCACCCCAGCCTCCTCCTCCTGGTCCTAATCCTGATGCTATTCCGCCCATGTTTCAAACCTTTTCGATATTTTGAACTATGAGAGAAATGAGTTATATTTAAACAGATATGTCTTAGACCATTAGAATACATGACCAAACTAAACACCAAATGTAATTAATAATATTTAAGCTCAATAAAAAAATACTAGCGGGGGAAAGATTTGAACTTCCGACCTTTGGGTTATGAGCCCAACGGGCACTCCTGGCTGCCCTACCCCGCTATAAGATAAAAGAAAAACCAGTGACTTATAAATGTTGCTTAATTTTTCAGGTGTTTTCATTAAGGACCAGATGCGCCATCTCCTCAAGAAGAGAGATTATGTTCTTTATTGACATCAGAAGAAGCGGATTCTCTGATTTTGCCAGGATCATCAGTTTCTCAAATTTCTCATCATCCCTATTATCTTTGGATGCCAGTTCAGATGCCAATCTTATGTCCTTTGTATAATATGCCTTCATCGTTGAGATGAACCTAGCGTGCACCCTACTGAAATATTCCTTTATGACCTGGGTCATCTTCTCCGAATACTTTGAGAGGTCCTTGAGCGAATCTCCAAACATCTCCATCTGGTTCGTCATCTTGAATGCTGAGAGCAGCTGGAAATTATTCTTTCCGAGTTCTGATGCATATTCCGGCCTTTCCAGCGCATTCACTATTATCCTCTGCGACAGCAATTCAAGGCGGTTGAGCTCTTTTTCCATCTCGAACACAGAGTCAAACACATTCTTTATCCCTATTGCGTCTTGTATCTCCTGAAGCATCACCCTTAGGACCATATCCATCCTGTTTATTATCTTATCAGGGTTGTTCTTGTGCTTGTCCAATATCTCGTGGAAGACTATGACATTCTTCGTCTGTTCCATTATCTCTATCGCTGCAAGCCTTGAGATTATGTCTTTTAGCTCCTTCATCCGTTCTGTGACCGTATCCCCTCTCACCCTGAAGATATTGTATCCTCTCAGATATGCAGATTTAATCAACTTCTCTACCTGGTCCTTGCTCCTAGAATCCACTTCTATTGTTATCTCCCTATTATAATCTTCAACTTCAAGCTTGGCAGAATATACAAGATTATTCTTATCCTGCTTAAGGTATAGGAAAGCGCCTTTGCTCAGCTTATTCTCCTTCAGCCAGTTTATAGGAAGCGACACGACATATGACGTCGGGCCAGACTTGATTATGTTCCTTGTTTCCATAGTAAATCAGTATTATCTATTGTTCTATTTATAATATATTGATTATCAATATATAAATATTTCGCTTACCTTCTCTTGGAGACGATGGCTCCAAAAAGGTGATGAAAAATGAAAAGCACACTATTGACTGATATCGTTGAAGCTTTCTATGGAAGAGGGGCTACTGAAGAAGATTTTTCCGGAGCCAGCACAAGCAGCGATACTGGCTTTGACAATGCAGCCATGACACGGAGCTTAAGGGTCATCGGAACTGAAGTTGGAAAAATCCCCTATCAGAAGAATCTTGCGATAGAACCGTTCACTGAGATAAAGGACCTGCTCAAAGACACATACATGGCATGGTTCAACCCTGATGGCGAGATCGAGTATGATGAATACAGAAAGCCCAGCCAGCTGAGGCTGAAATTTGCTGTCGGGATAAGCGCATCTGAATTCTACTTCCGGTCGAACAATATCACTGATATGCTGAAAGCTGAACAAGCGCATTTCAAAGGCAGGAAATCCGATATCACAAACATAGGCGGTTATGTAATGGCTCTTTGGGTGCCCGGCATGCAGGAATATGAAGTGCTTGCAGTAGACAAGGACCACAAAGTCCTGTTTTATAATGCAACTGATGGCTACGTTACAGCCCTTGACAAATTCACATCCGGAAAATGCAAAGGGCTAAATGGCCTTATAGAAGGCGACATGCTTTCGATGGAACACTTGAACTCATTCATCGATTTCCTTGTCAGCGATGAATTCTACCAGCAGATGGACAAAAGGGCGCCATCTTCTGAGAACTATAGGCAGGTCACATGCAGGAACTGCGAAAGGACTGAAGCCTATGAGATAAAGAGCATCAGCAGCTCCTGCCCCGGATGCGGAGACAGCTATGCACCTGAACAGCTCAGGCTGCTTGGTGCAGGAAAAATAAACAGGTAAGGACGGAGGGATGAAACATGAATTACATGGCATTTGATATGGGACCATTACTAATGACTGGCAGAAAAAACCTGCATAATGACGAAGAGCCTGGCGCAAATATCATGGTGAGCACAAGGATCGGCGAATTCCATCCTGCCAGCTCGAGCCATGAAGACACCAGGAACATAAGAGGGAATGATTATTATAGGCTTGGGGAGCTTGCTCCTCTGACGAGCATATTTGAAAACCCAATTATTGAAGTCAGCGGGAGAAATGCACCTGATGCTAAGCTTGAAGCTATCCTAAGGAGCAATGATTTCGATAGGGATGTAGGATTTGGGCCTCTCACCAGAAGGAACCTATCTCCTTTTGACATCCTTGAACTTGGAGGAGGAAAAAACTTCTGGGGCGGCATGCAGGTGAACCCATTTGCACTAGCTGATGCGATCTCAAAAACATATCTGGACCTTAAAGGAAGATATGGCGATGAATTCAGGGAAGGGATGACTTTCAATGTCTTAGGAATAACGCCTACGCATGCCGGCATCGATGTCATGCTCACTGCGTATTTTGATGAAGGCTGTGTCAGCAGGCATTTCCTTGATAAGATCAAAGTAGACCATAAGCTGGCTCTTGATGATCCTCAGACAAGAAAGCTAAGCCTCTATGATGACCTCAAGCCGATAAGATATGCTAGCGGCAGCCTAAGGACAATAGTGCTTGAGAACGGCAGCAATAGCGCTCAGATCAGCAGATCTGCTGCTTTCACATATGATACCTTGATTCAGTATTCCGGATTAAGCAAGGTAGAGCAGAATGGCATCTCTGAAGTCTTCATGGACGGAGCAAGGAAATGCGGCATAATCTATGCTGTTGAGGGAGGAGCCAGGTCAGGTCAAAATCTGATCCCTGCATTCTACCTTGAAGACAGGACTGATTATACACAGGTGATTCCCCTTACAAGGTCAGCTGAAGAGATATTGAAATCTGCATTTGAATACGGCAGATGGGGAGATGGTGAACATCAAGGGAACACTGCAAGATATAACAGAAGCCCTGGAATGGTGAGAGACGATCTCATGCATACGCCTGCAGCAAAAACAATAATGAGCTATATAAATAATTTTATCGGGCCTAAGGATCAATAAATCAACCCTGATTAGAGCTACTTCCAGGATCATGGTTCACTTAGTTAGGCCAGGATATATTTTTTTCTCTTTATGTCAGATGCCCTGAAAATCTAATTTTATTATTGAGATTTAAATATAACTTCAGATTGCTCTTCATTAACAGAATATCAGAGGAAAGAATATGTGTAATTTAGTTTATTGGATAGGCAAATTATTACATCCGGATAATTGGAAAGCAGATTTAGATTATATCTCAGGGAATATAACGCAAGAAGGGGAAAGATTGATCCTTGATTCGCTTGAGATGCGTTTTAGCTCATATAAAAATGATTTTCCTAGTGTTATTGAATCTTTAGGGATAGATGGCCTAAACCTATCTTCCAACGATAGAAACCTTGTACTGACACTTAGAAGATCTGGATTAGAAGAACTTAACGCACTTATTGAATTAGCAGGACAAAATGCAAGATACTGTGAAGCTTTCCATCTAGAAGAACTAAAGGGATTAACTGTTGAGACACTCCTAGCTAATGTCCATATGCCTATG
>JAMPXQ010000093.1 GCA_023701075.1 Candidatus Woesearchaeota archaeon | reverse complement strand
GCGAAGAGCTCTATGACCTGCATAATGACATAAATGAGACTGATAACCTTATTATTGCCCAACCTCCGGGGTTCTCATTCAAAAAGATATTTGGTGTTGACAGATGAAGATAGCTGCGATACTGCCTTGCCTGAATGAAGAGAATACTGTCAGCAGCATCATTGGCAGATTAAGAACTGTTGCCAAGAAAAACAAGATTGACCTACATATAATTGCCATTGATGATTTCTCAGATGATGATACCTATAACTGTATAAAGGAATGCGCTGACCAATACTTACGCATCAAAAAAAGGATTGCCCTTGCCAAAGTAATATCAATAGGAATAGACATGGCAAAAAAACTTGAGCCTGATGCTGTGCTCCATATCGATGTTGATGGACAATATGATCCTAAAGAACTTCCAAAACTCCTCAAACTGCACAATGAGGGATTTGATCTAGTGCTAGGGAACAGGCAAGTGAGGACTTTGGACCATATGGGCCTTGCAAAAAAATTCGGAAACAGATTCTTTTCATACCTGATCTCAACAATAATAAATCAGCGGATAGAGGATTCCCAGACAGGATATAGGCTTGTCTCAAAAAGATTCTTAAATGAACTAAGGATCGAATCAAACTATACTTACACCCATGAAGAGATAATAAAAGCGAAGAAGCTCGGATTCATGATATCTGAAGTGGATATCCAATTCAAAAGAAGGAAGTTTGGACAGAGCAGGCTTATAAAATCAACAATAGAATATCTCTTCAGGGCGCTTTATGATATAGCCATAATCTCAAATAAACCTTTCAACAAAGTCAAATAGACCGAATTTCCTGCAATTCTCAATCATGGTCATGTTCTGATCATGATTATCGCATGAATCGCAATAAGAGTCATATAATGGTTTTCCAAGCAAAGTTATCGGGTTTTCCTTATGCATTATCAGCCCATCATTCCTATACCTGCTGTATGCTGCTGCATTCCATTTCTCCTTCAACCCGTGCCCATCACTTTCCAGCATGTCAGTCATCCTTGCGCCACAGCACATATAGACCTCTTTCTTCAAGGAGATGAATGAGAATATCCAGCCGACATAACATCCTTCATGGAGCAGACCTTTATTTGACCAATCCCCTTTCTTTGGATCATAATGAGACATCTCATAGTCTATATATGAATGGAACATCATGCCTAATCTTTCTGCCAGAGGCTTCGCTTCCCTAAGCAGCCTTCTTACCTCATCCATCTGCTCTTCTGAAAGCTTCAGGTTCTTCCTGCTGAAATTCTCCAGATGGACCAGCTGGAACCAGATGGCGTCAGCCCCTATCTTCTTTGCATGATGCACCATATCCACTATCTCATAATAATTGTCTTTAGTTATTACATAAAGCGCCTTGATATGCGGAAGGTCCCTGCCAACCCTTCGTTTCAACTCTGCAAGCTCCCTTATGTTTGATTCAATCTGGGCCTTGAGCTTCACGCTTGTTCCTGGTCTAAACAACTTATAAGTCTTTTCACTTGCGAATGCCATGCTTATAGTTATCTCATGACACTTCGAGCCTACCAGCGCTGAATTATATTTATGGAGCATGCTACCATTCGTGCTTATGAAAAAATTAAGGTCATTCCTTGTAAGGATATCGATTATCTCCTTGAATCTAGGATGAAGTGTAGGCTCTGCTCCCCCTACAAGCATGATATTCTCTGATCCAATCTCTTTTGCCTGCCTTACTATCTTTGAGAATGCGTCCAGCTCTATCACTCCATGCAGGTCTTTACGCCCTTCCCAATATTTCTTATTCCATGGCGAAAATTTCCTGCAATATACACAGTCTACATTGCATGTGCCTATTATATCTATAAGCACGTTCTTTGGACCTATGAACACGTCTTTGCATACCGGTCCAAGCGACCGTAGGAAATCATCCTCATCAGCAGAGATGCTGTTCTTTTGGATTACCTCCAGCAATCCTTCCAATTTAGCATCTGCCATCTTTAAAGATATATTCTCTTTATGGCATATACTTTCAAGATGTCCCTTATATAATCCGAACCTTTTTTTTAGGGTGTGAAGAGGGGACAGCCTCAATCTTGGAAGCATCCTCTCTTTTGATCCTCTTGTCTTCAGCACCAGGCTTATCAACTTATCTAGCTTGAAGAAGTTTGTCCTCCTTATGCCAATAGTCACTGCCTTGGCCTTATGTAATTTAATGGCATCAACCACCTTGAAGAAATCTTTCTCATCCAGCCTTGTCCCCCACCTATGGACCTGGGACGTCTCTCCATAAATCACCAATGCGTCTGATCCAGGATGAGCAGCTTCCCCATCCTCTTTTCCGCTTATAGTCAAGAGATGCGCATTATCCTCATAATTTATTATCTCAGGATTTGACTCTCGATGCTTAGCTATTATCGGTTCTATTTCCGGCGGCAGCATGAGTCTTGCCGGTTTTAGTTCCTGCTTTGTGCAACCGCATCCTGATGAATTTAGAGGTTCCTGGCCCAATATCGCCAAGCCCGAATCCGTTTTAGCATAGTTTATTTCTGTCTCTTCTGCCTGCTTTTTATCTAGCGACAAGAGAAGCTTGCCAGGCTCTCTCTCATCTGCCACCATGTGCTTGACTTCATCTTCCCATTTCTTCCAATGGAGTGGAAAATAGCAGTTGATTAGGAAATGGCAGTTCTCCTTGCAGTTCTCTGCTTTCTTCCTTATCGGCGCAAAAGTTGTTGAATATATCTCTATAGGATCATCTGTCTTGATATTTCCGCAAGGGGCTTCTGCTACACAGCCCATGACACTGCCATCATGGGAGACGCTGAAATTAAGCTTGCCTGCCGGGCATTTTATCCCAAGAGGCTTGTCCGGGTTTATGAAATATCTCTTATAGAGCTGGAACTGCAAAGGGTCATTATTTATCCTCTTCTCAACCTTTGCCCTTTCACTCAGATAATCCATCGTCTTTTCGATGACTGAGATATCCTTAGGCCATAGGTAATCTTTCTTCCACCATTCTTTCCCTTCATATTTCACAATCCGATTGTATGCCTGGAAATTTATCTTGTCAATAGGGACGTTTGCCAGCACCCATTCAAGATACTTCGGGATATCAGCTATATTATCCTGATATATCAATGAGGCAATGCCTACAGAGGCATTCTTGTCCAGCTGCTTAAGATACCTTATGTTCTCCACACATTTATCAAAAAGACCCTTAATCCCTCTGGCACGATCATGTTTCTGGGAAAAATTATCTATAGAAAAGTCTATATTCCCTACCTTGCATTCAAGCAGCCTTCTACAGACTTCCTTAGAAAACAGGCTGCCATTCGTGACAAGCGCTGTGCATATGCCCAGTTCACCAAGGCCCTTTATCAGCTCATACAGCTGCTTATACAGCAACGGCTCTCCACCAGCTATGCATACATATTCTACTTTAGTGTATCTGCTTATGCGCTTTGCTGTGTCTATCCATACCTTCGCAGGGATGTCATTTGAACCATAATCCGGATTCTCCCATATCTTGCAGAATTCACACCGTGCATTGCAGTTATTGTTTATCTGGAAATCTACCTGTATGAATGGAGGTTTCTCTACCTTGGCAGAATTCATCTGATTATCAAATTGAAGAGAATTTAAATGCTTTTGTCATAACATCCGTGTAAACCTGCCAGATATTAACAGCCTTGAAGAATACCTGCCAGTCCATCCGAAATATTTATATTGAATTTTAAAAACAAAGATGATATGAATGTGCTCCTGCTCAATCCTCCGTCTCTGAACAATAAGATATACATGAAAGAGATCGGAAGATGCGGCAGCACATCTTCAGCTGACCAGCTCTGGCCGCAGACAGGCCTTGCATATCTGGCGTCTATGGCTGAATCACTCGGCCATACATGCAGGATCATTGATGGGATTGCTGAACGAAAATCGCTTAGAGATGTCCTTATAGCAGCAAAGAAATTCTTGCCTGAACTGATAATACTGAACACTACCACTTCCACATTCAAGAATGATTCATATATCTCCTTTGAGATAAAAAAGGCCTTGCCTGGTTCAAAGGTCGGTTTTGTCGGGACACATGCATCTAATGATATTGAGAATTCTCTAAGACATCAAGGAATCGATTTCATCCTTGTGAATGAGCCTGAGATTGTGCTAAAAGAGATCATTATGAATTTCAAGAAAGATTGGTCTTCCATAAAAGGCCTTGCATACAAAAAAGGAAAGAAAATAACTCTCAATGGGCTACATGAACCAATTGATGACCTTGATGACCTGCCTTTCCCTGCAAGAGACAAATTGCCTAACAACCTGTATAGGATGGTCTTAACAGGCAACATGCCTTTTGCCACTGTCGTCCCTTCGAGAGGCTGCCCTTATGGATGCACATATTGCAGGGTCGGGCTGCCCTGGGGAAAAGCCATAAAGAAGAGAACTGTAAAGAATGTTATCTTGGAACTCAAAGAGATAAAAAACAAGTACAGGATAGATAATGTCGTCTTCATGGCAGACACTTTCACAATAGACAAGAGATGGGTCATGGATTTCTGCAGCAGCATGATAAAAAAAGACCTGAATCTCAACTGGCTCTGCAACAGCAGGATAGATACGATAGACGAAGAGATGGCAACACTCATGAAAAAAGCAGGCAATTCACTAATCTCTTTCGGTGTCGAATCCGGAAACCAGAAGATACTTGACAATGTGAAAAAAGGAGTCGACATAAGCTATGCGAAAAAAGCAGTCCAGATTGCAAAGAATGCCGGAATAAAGACGTTCTGCTATTTCATCTTCGGGCTTCCAGGAGAGACAAAGAAGACCATGACGGAGACACTAGCACTTGCAAAATCCCTTGACCCTGATTTTGCTAACTTCCATATAGCCACACCCTATCCCGGAACTGAACTGTACAGGTACGCAAAAAACAATGGGCTCCTTGTGAATGATGATTTTGACTTTTACGACCAGACCGGGAATCATGCTGTCATGAGGACTGAGGAACTAAGTGCAAAAGACATTGTAAGATTCAGAAAATATGCCATGAGATCTTTCTATCTAAACCATAAGAGAATACTTAGAAACATCAGACATGTGAAAAATTTCAATGACCTTGTGAAAAAAAGCAAGATCGCAATAAAGATTGCTACAGGGCAGGCCTAGATTCCATTGAGCCGACTTATGTTTGTCAATGCATGCTTCAATGAATATCCTAATAGGTTAAGGTTCTTGTCTTTCAGGACCGTATATGCAAATTTTTTCATATACGCCGGCCGCCAATAGAATTCCTTATATGCCTTATCTGAAAAAGCATATAGCTCAGAGACATCTTCTGTCCAGTCTAGTTTTATCCAAGGCAATGGCTTATAGGGCGCATAATCCCCTTGAAGAGTCCCGTTCTTCTTTGAAGACTCATAGTCATATGTTCCGGGATATGGATGCAGCACCCCAAATGTCGCGTACATCGGATTCAGCTTCTTTGCAAATGCAATTGTCTTATAGATCGTGCTCTTGGTCTCTCCTTTATTTCCTATCATGAAGAAGCCTAAGATATTTATCCCTTCTTTTTCTGTCGAACTGAATGCTGATTCTATCCTGCTAAGCGTAGTATCCTTCTGCATCTTATCCAGTATTGCCTGTTCCCCTGATTCTACACCATAAGACACTGTCGAGCATCCTGTCTTCTTCAGATCCATCAGGAGAGACTTATCAACATGAGTGACCCTTGTCCTTATCCTGAATTCAAAATCCATC
>JAMPXQ010000092.1 GCA_023701075.1 Candidatus Woesearchaeota archaeon | reverse complement strand
GAGATGACAGGGATGCTTTGATAGGTCTGGTTAGCCATGAAGAAGAGCATAGGAGAGAGAGAAAATATCCTTCAATCCCTTCAAAGGAAGGGAAGAATGAATATTTCCTATCCAGGAAGAATAATCTCAAGAAATATGTGGAGAGCTCACTTTATCTCAAGACTTCAGAAGGCAAGGAAGGGAAGGTCTTAGAGACGATATTCTCAGGTATAGCAGCAGGTCTTGCCATGGTCTTTGCGACGGCGATAACATTCATCGCACAGGTGAAGTTCGGGAATTTCACGACATCTTTCTTTGTGGCGCTGGTTCTTGGATACATCTTCAAGGATACGATAAAAGTGTCGCTCAAGAGCTATCTGAAGTACACATCGAAGAAGAATCTGTTCGATAGGAAGACAAAGGTATATGCAGATGAGAAGAACATAGGCATAATAAAGGAGAGCTTTGATTTCGAGCTGGAGAAAGACCTTCATAAGAGCGTGCTCATATTGAAGAGCAAGGATGCTATAGATGATATAGATGTGTCGATGTCGGATGAGACCATTCTCAAATACAGCAAGAAGATAAGGCTCCTCACAAACGAGCTCAGGATGAAAGGCTATACCGTAGGTGCCATAAATGATATCTCAAGGATAAATATCAAGAGATATATAACAAAGATGAGCGACCCGGCAAAGGTGATAGATTACCTGGATGGCGGAAAAGTTGTATCTATCGAAGGTGAGATGGTCTATCATATAGATATCATAATGAGATTCATATCCGGCGAGAAGATAATGTATAAGCGCCTGAGGCTGGTGCTCAATAGGGACGGGATAAAGAACATAGAGGAGGTGGATTCAAAGCAGGAGGATATAAAAGAGAAGATGAATTGGGAAAGCATGATGAAGCATATCCCTGTGAAGATCCATTTCCCTAAAGTATGAGCCCGAAGATAATTTTCTATTTGAGACTATAATCTTTAGAAAAAGCTAGCCCGACCAGGATTACCAGAGGCGAAGCCGATGGTTTTGAGAACGAAGTGAAGAAACCCTAGCGAACATAGTGAGTGGGTTTATGAACGAAGTGAACAAACGTTCGAATCCTGGCTAAATTGAATGAGTAAGAACATAAGAAAAGCTAGCCCGACCAGGATTCGAACCTGGGTCTCCACCTCCAAAGGGTAGAATGATTGGCCACTACACTATCGGGCTGTTTTTTTTTGCTTTCTTTGATTGCCCATGCGCTAGAGCAAAGCGAAAGCGCATATCTTTTGTCCTCTGTTTTTGTAAAACAGAGGGTAACTGCACTATCGGGCTGTCTTAACTGCAGTCTGTTCTTGAAAAAACAGGCAGTAAATGCGCAGTTAGGCTATATCTGTAACGAACAACTGATAATTTATAAAATTTACCTGCTTGGAGTGTAAAACGCTTATTTTAAAAATAATCCTCTCCTCCATAGGGATATGCTGATAGGTCCATTGGATATTAGGGGAAAGGTTGTGCTGGCGCCGATGTGCGAGGTCACAAAACTGCCTTTTAGGCTGATATGCAAGAGATATGGTGCAGCCATTGTCTATACAGAGATGATACATGCAGATGCATACATCATGGGGGCTGAACGGACAAAGAAGCGTGCCATGGTATTAGAAGAAGAGCGCCCAGTAGGTATCCAGATAGTAGGAAGTTCTCTTGAAAAGCTGAAGAAAGCCGCAGTCATGATAGAAAAAGACTTGAAGCCGGATATCCTGGATATCAATATCGGCTGTCCCGCATATAACGTCATGAAGACAGGTTCAGGTTCAGCGCTTCTAAAAGATCTGGATAAGCTTTCAGAGATAGTGCGGGAGCTTTCATCTTCAGTGAAAATCCCATTCACCTGCAAGATACGGGTCTTAGAAAAAGATGAAGATACATTAAAAGCAGCAGGTATGATAGAGAAGAGCGGGGCTGCAGCATTGACTGTCCATGGGCGGACTGCAAGGCAGGGATACAGCGGGAAGGCGAACTGGGATATCATACGGAAGATAAAGCAGCAGGCCAAAATCCCGATAATTCTCAATGGTGATATAACCGATGAAGCAAGCGCATCAAATGCACTGGAAACGACAGGTTGCGACGCAGTGATGATAGGGAGGGCAGCGATAAAGAATCCATTCATCATAAAGCAGATTTCTCATTTTTTGGATACTGGAGAAGCGCTGAAGAACACATTCCAGGATAAGTTGAAAGATTATGAGGAGATAATATCTCTGTACGAAAGATATGGCATAGATGATCTCACAGCGCTAAAGCTGCTAGCTCAGAACTTCACAAAAGGGGAGGTCAAAGGCAGCATATTCCGAAGGAGGATATCTGAAGCAAAGACAATAGATGAGATAAAGGCGGTTTTTGATAGATGAAGGTAGTTAGTTTTGATGCGTTGATTTTTCAATTAATTCAAATGAGTCATTGACAATAAATATTACTTTTTAGTAGTAACAATTAGAAAAGTTTATAAAATATAGTTCTTTTTTGACAAGGCATGGTTCAAGATATGGCTCCGGTTGTTTATCTGGGTGAATTAGCTTTAGGATTAGACGATTTGATGAATATCCAAGAACTGCCAAAAGAAGAGCTATCTTTCTTCATGGGTAAACAAATAGCGGAATATAGAAAAAATCGCACAACCGAAGATGCTTCGACTGCGCTTGGGAGATTGAATCTGATAATCAAGAAAAGCCGGATTGTAGATGCAGAATTAAAAATGATGGATAAAAGCAAGATTCCGATTGCCAAAAGACTGTTGGAGCATCATTTTTTAAGCATAGTCGCGCCAATGAAGACAGGTTTAGATTATTATGCTGATCCTAGATGTCAAGAAATTCCTACTGCTGAACAGATTAAGGTCTACATGAGTCATTTCCAGCAAGTGAAAGTATATCTGACAGCAGCAGCCTATCTGGCAACATTTGATCAGAGATATATCAATTTCCTGTCTCACTCCGATATGCTCCTTTCATTTGATGCATTAAACCATGTTGAGTTTTATCACGAAGAGATAGATCATGCACCAGACATCAGTAACTTAGTCTATCTTGCATTATTGCAGCCGGTCCAGAATGCACAAAAAAGAGCATCACATATAAAATTCAGGACAGTTGAAGCAGGGAATTTCCTAAGGTATGATATAATAGATGATGGAACTGGAATACTTGGCAAGGATGGAAAGCCGCTGAATAAAGAAGATTATTATAAGCTTTTTTTAGGATACACGACAACAGGCGGAGGCCTAGGTCTTCAGGCACTTGCATATATCTCTGAACTGATTGGAGGCTCAGTAGAAGTAGTGTCAAAGGCGCAAGGAAGAGAGGTAATTGCATGCAGCACGACAAGAGGGGAGGTTGCAGTTCCAAGATATTTTCCAAGAGAACTTGAGCATGGCACGATGTTCAGTTTATACGTGCCTCTTCCTTGAGTATGGTTCTGTTTTTCTGTTAGGTCAATTAGGATATTTCATTTGTTTAACTTGCAGTTCCATTAATTAATAGCAAAAATAAGACTGGCACAAAACAATATAATTTATGTACCTTAGAATGATCTATTCTTCGTTATGCATCCTTCTTCTCTTCAGATATGAGTAGCCAGCAATGCTGGTAAGGATGACTGCTGCAATGCCTATCCCTATGGCGCCATAGTTGGTGGGATTGCTTGCCTGGGTTGGATCAATTGATCTGTTGGTGTCTCCATCTTCGCTTGGTAATAGGCCTTGCTGTGGGTTCTCTTCATTATACATCTGAAGTGCAGGAGAACTTTCAGGTATAGGTCCATTGTCCTGCCTTTGCAGGAGTTTATGCCAGCCAGTCTGGATGCCGGGCATGCTATCCAATGTCTTCTTGATATGGTCTGCAGTACAGCTGTCAGATACGACAAATTCAATTGCAGAGTATCTGAATGGTGCTCTATGTGGGTCATCAAAAGACAGGTTGAACCATTTCTGTCCGACGTATTGCTCTAATGTAAGAAGTTCCCTTGATGTCGGATTCCATACAGCATAGTCGCTGCCACCTAAAGAATAAGCAGCGCTGCTGATGTCTTGAGGGTTGCTAAGGTCAGGTGTATAGATTATCTGGAATCCATTATCCTTAAGTAGCTGGTCCTGTCCCCAAGCAGCATTCTGGCCTTGGATATTCTCAATGATGATACAGCCTGGATTCTGTCCGTCATACATAAGCGACTCCGTAATATTAATCCCTAAAGCTGCAGCCTGGAATAAGGCATAATTATGTAACGCATATTGGGAAGCATGCTGCACAAGCATGCTGAATTCTGAACCTGTTGCAATTGCCATGAGGGCATCAGTATATCTTAGATTCGAGTGTTCCAAGATGCCATTTAACATCGAAGAGATGTTGCTGATTCCCTTAGGGAGTTCAACCGTAAAGAACCTAACTTGATCGATAGTCAAATGTTTGATCAATGCGACATAGTCCATTTTAATACTATTAAGTAGTAATTTATATTTAAATGTGATGATTATGCTTGCAGTATGGTATTATCTATTATAACCTTGGATTAATGAGTATAATTCTGCTCTCTTCCTATCTTTTGATTTTGGCGCCTTGAGTGCTTTGGAACCAGAAGAGGTATAAAAATAGCACATCACCGACTTATATTCATCAATAGAAAAAGCGAGTGTAGGGGCAGCAGTATTGCTTCTTTGGTTTGAGATAGCAGCTTCAACCGCTCTATTGAATTCATCTTCGTTGATTTTTGGAATCAGGATTCCTCTAGGTTTCATCGCTCCAACAGGCAGGCTAGCGTAGGCATCCAAGATGAATTGGCCATATGTTGTTAGCACATTGCCTGGTGAATGCAGGTAATCTGGGTGCAGCAAGATGACATTATGGTTGATGCCAAAATAATCTTCAGCTTCAGTGGTCCTGGTCCTCCGGTTATATTGTATGGTGTCTTTTTCTGCTATAGGGACATCAAGTCTCTCGACAAGCGAGGCGCTGGCGACTAGCTTAGTGGTTTTTGGAAGGATCAATTGCTCTTCATAGAGAAGTTCCATGAAATGGAATGCAGGGATTATAGATGTAGGTTGATTCACGAGCAGCTGGAATTCAAGGGCTATTGTGCTAGCATCTTTCATGGAGACAAATACGCCGGCAGAGCTTTCAGTATCATAGTCTTTGTCTTTTATCACAAAACCGAATCCATAGCTCATGGTATGCAAGAAAAAATATTGATATTTAAACCCAGCTCTTCAGCATCTCTTCTTCGATGAAGTGGAGTTTTCCTGGAATTATCATGCAGTGCAGCGGCTTTCCGAAATCAGTCTTCATGAGATCTTCAACGCGTCCATATCTTATCAGGAAATCATCGCTCCCAAGCCTGGCGCATCCGATTGCTTTTGAATCCTTAGTTATCAAGCCTTCTTTTCTCAGTTCTTCAATCTCTAGGAGCTGCTTTAGCGACTCATATACTGACATATGCCTGTCAGGTTTTATATCAAGCAGGAGCAGTGTATGGAGTCCTTTCTCCAGGTTATCTTTTATCACTTGGTATGGTGTCTCTGGCAAAAATCCCGGTTCAAAATAAGGCATGGAAGTGGTCTTTCCATATTTATAGAGTTCAAGTCCTACCTGGCCTATGGCAGTCATTATGGATGTGTTGTGTATCACTTTGATTGCAATGCCTTTCTCTTTGGCTCTCAAGAATAGGTCAGAGTGTGTTGTTGCAGAGAAGACATCTCCGACCACAAGGAACGCAGCATCATGCTCTTTTGCATGCCTAAGTATCTCAT
>JAMPXQ010000091.1 GCA_023701075.1 Candidatus Woesearchaeota archaeon | reverse complement strand
TGATCAATCAAGGACCAAGAAGAGACAAGAGAAGCTTTTGAGATTGAAGTGCAGTTCCAGCCTGGCGAAGGAGCATGAACGGAATGAATCCGCAAAGATAAGATGTGTAGGCCTGACAATAGAGACTAAGCCTGACTGGGCGCTGATGGAACACGCAAACAGCATGCTTGAATTAGGCTGCACAAGGGTTGAACTGGGTGTCCAGACATTATCCGAAGAGATATTGAAATTTGTGAATAGGGGTCACGGACTGAGTGAGACAGTCGAATCGACAAGGATTCTCAAGGATATGGGCTTCAAGATAAATTATCACATGATGCCTGGCCTTCCAAAAAGCACGAAGGAAGATGATTTGAGATATCTCAAGCAGACGATTGATGATCAGAGGTTCAGGCCGGATATGTATAAGATCTATCCTACAATGGTCATGAAAGGCACAGCGCTCCATAGATTATGGGAGAAAGGGAAATATGAGCCATTGAAAAGGCAGGATGCTGCAGATATAATCTCTGATTTCTTAGGTTATATCCCTTATTGGATAAGGGTCATGAGAGTTCAGAGGGATATCCCTACATTCATGACAGAAGCAGGTGTGGATAAGACAAACCTGAGGCAGTATGTAGAGAAGATGATGATAGAGAAGAAGCTTGTCTCAAAGGATATAAGGGAAAGGGAAGCAGGCCTTCTCTCAAGGAACCATGATCTTCTCTCAAAGAAGAATGATGTCCCTTCAAAGGATCTTGTCATGTATATAGAGGAATATGAAGCGTCTGATGGGAAGGAATTCTTCATATCTATGGAAGATAGGAAGCGAAAGACTCTGTTTGGCTACTGCAGGCTGAGATTTCCTTCATCTGTCTTGAGGTCAGAGATTACATCAAATTCTGCATTGATAAGGGAGCTTCATGTGGTAGGAACAGCCGTTGGGATAGGTGACGAGGGAGAAGTGCAGCATAAAGGGATAGGGAAGAAGCTCCTAAAAAAAGCAGAAGAGCTGGCAAAAGAGCATGGGAAGGATAAGATTGTTGTCATATCAGGCGTTGGAGTCAGAGGATATTATAAGAAATTAGGGTATGGGAAAGAAGGGCCTTATATGACCAAAATGCTGTCAGATGATTGACTTTTCTTTTAGAAATCAAATCCTTCTGCAGGAAATCTTTCAAACCAATATCTTGAACCAGGTCCTTTATACCCATCATTTTTTTCTCTGAATTGAGTATAGTTGCCGCTTAGGTTAGGTGACCATGAAGGATATTGTTCGCTTCTGAGTGGATTCTTATCAGGGATTCCAATGAGGAAAGGCGGCATAAGGTTTAGTGAATCCAGATAGATATTTCCGGCATCAGATAATAATTTCATGACTTGATTTGCAGTGAGCTTATAAACTTCATCAACATCACCTGCCTTTGCTCTTTGCATGAGATTATATACGCCAGAATTAGTGTACGCCATTAGGACCCTTTCAGCTGTCGGCATCTCATCAGATTGAGAGAACATATCAAGATATGTCGGAGTAACAATCCACCCATTCTGTTGGCGTATCCAATCCTTCTGCACATCGAAATAGAAGACAGAGTTCCTTAAGACATCTTCATGTCTTCTCTTCTCAACAATGTTTTTGAGCAGGAATGCAAAATATTCAGCATGGTTGATTCCTTCTCCCCTTATGTTCTTGAATGTCAAATCCATAGCCTCTGCATTGAAACCTTGATTATAGCCCTCTAATAGTCTGCTCTTGCCAAGCCGAGAAATCAGCATGTCCTTGGTCTCTGGATAAATCCAACCGGAACCTTCTAGCATTGTCCCTTTCCAGTATTGGGAATGGGTTATCCTTCCAGGGATGGATAGTCCGTCATGCAAGAGGTATGTAATGTCAAACCTTTCAAAATTGAAATCATGGCCAAAATTCAATCGGATGAATAATGATTCTTCTTCATTTTCAACAGATTCATTGACAAGACCATATTGGGTTTGGAAATTGCCCTTCTTTCCATTTTCTTTGGTGTTATGTCTTAGGCCAAGTTCGCTAAGGAAAAAGACTTCATGATCATGGAAATTCTCTCTGAATAAGTATCTGACTTCCTCGCCGAATGAAAAATCCATCTTTCCAGGCCCATATCCGATAAAAAACTGCATTTCTGAAGAGATAGGGTTATTATTTAAAAATATTACTATTAATAAGTGGTAAAAAAAGAAAGATTTATATATCTCTTGGGTAGAATATGTGATTTATGCAAGACTTAGAGATAACCTTATCTTCTCTGATGGAAGAAGTATCAAGTTTGCAATTTCCTTCAGAAGATCCTTATAAGATAATCGATGCATGGTTACTATATCATTTTGATGATCCTTTTGAAGATCTGACAACACAAATAGATCTGTTTCCGGTTGAAAAGATGACTCCATTAGAGATAATATCTGTATTTATTTCCTATGATATGCCTAATGAGACTTCAGATCCAGAGATATTCAGGTTTGCGTATGACAAACTGGATTCATTGAAATTTTTCAAAGGCAATAAGGCACTTGAATTCGGGATATTGAATAATATTGCAGTTTCATACCTGAGAAGAGGAATTCATGATAAAGCAAAGTCATTCTACCAAAAAGCCAATAATTCATTCATAGGGCATGATCCGGATGATATGATTGCACTTTCAGTGGAATTTGGAGACTATGAAGAAGCGCTTAATGCAATAAGGCGCGATCTAGATGCATCTATAAGAAAAGGTGCATTTGATAGGTTAGCGTCAATCCGGGTATATATAGAGGATAAATTAAATCTAATAGATGATTATTCAAGTGATTCAGTTGCATCAGGTTCCGCTAAACTGCGGTTCTTAGAATACTTCTTATCAAAGACTCAATTAATCGCTCAAAGAGGAGATTTGATTCCTAAAGCAATTGAAAACTGTATAAATTCATACAAACAATAAATAATGAGTTTAATTCTAAAATAATAAATTTAATTCAACCGCAACTTATATAAAACCCCTCAGTCCCCTAACCACTTGGTGCTTAAAATGGGAAAGATAAGAATACTTGTATTAGACGTGCTTAAGCCGCATGAGCCATCAATACTCAACATAGCTCAGTCACTGAGCGATCTTGAAGGCATAGAAGGCGCGGACATAGACGTCTACGAGATAGACAGTAAAGTAGAGAACGTAAAGATAACTCTGCAGGGCAAAGACATACCTTTTGGTATAGTGAAGAAGAATATCGAAGACTTTGGAGCGATAATCCATAGCATCGATAAGGTGAGCTGCGGCTCAGTCATCGTGGATGAAGTCCATACCCAGCAAGATTAGTTCTATGGGAATAAAGAAATTTTCCAAGCTGCTCAAGGATTATAATCGGATAGCCAAGATATCTGAGATGGCAAGGAGATACTTCGTCATGAATTCATTTGATGGCATATTGACGATAATAGGCATCCTGCTAGGTAGTTTCATCGCACATATATCCGATGCCAGGATAATAATAGTCACTGGTATCTCAGCAAGCCTTGCCATGGCTGTTTCCGGCATCTGGGGCACTTATCTTACAGAGACAGCTGAGAGGCAGAAGAAACTAAAGGATCTAAGTAGGCATCTCATGTCAAATCTTGAGAATACGCTTGTAGGGAAGGCCCAGAAGGCAGCATCAATAATAGTTGCAGCAGTGGATGGACTAGCTCCTTTGGTCTCATCGATCATAGTCATATCGCCCTTCTTCTTTGCAGGGCTTATAGGCATAAATGCAGCATATTTGACGTCAATAATTATAGCGTTGTCAAGCCTCGTTGTGCTGGGTGCATTTTTAGGGCACATATCCCAAGAGAGCAAATGGATGTATGGCATAAAGATGTTCATCGCTGGGATAGTATCCATTGTCCTGATATTCCTATTTGAGAAGATAGCATAATGATTATCTCTTTTTCAGAAGCTTCATTAATCTCTAAGGCTTCTGGATCTTTTAGAAGTGGAGATTGCCACATTGACAGCATAATTTCCGCTGAAATGATCAGATAAGTATCTCTTTTGCGGTTCAAAAATCGGTCTTGGAAATAAGTTGTTATGGATATATTCTTGCTCTGCCAGTTGGTTTTTATGATTTAATTCTCCGGCTAGATACCCGACTATAGGTCCTAAGACATATCTTCCTGCAAAATATCCTGCAACCGTAGTAATCATCGCGACGCAGTTGACTACACCTAAAGCATAGATGGAACCGATATCGTTTCGCAGAGCAGAAATGTAGCCTATGACAAGGCTGGCAGCACCAAAAAAGACTGATGTTGCTAATGCTGAGATAGATTTTCCTTTATTTTCTGCATCAATTACTGCGGGGTAGCTGGCACCTGTATATAAAAGATTGACGCTACCGATAGAATTGACGGTTTTAACATAAAACTTGGCAATATCACCTATATGGTTTTTATCAGTGCCGGGCGCAACGTGAAATACATGTGCATCCATCTTATAAGGGTCAAGCAGGAAGACTTCTATCCCTTCATCTTTCTTATCGACGGCCCAGGCAGCTATCCTATCAAATCTGCTGTTTTGAGCTGCATTTTGGCCGATGTCAATCCTATCCCATCCATCTCTTTGGTTGACAGTCTCTCTTTCCAGCCTAGATATCAGAGTATCATAAAAAAGATCGATAAACCCATCTTTAAGTATCTCATTTTGCGCTATCTCAAGCTCTGCCTTGACAGTAGAAAAAATCTCGCCTAAATCTTCACGTTCCACAATCGATCTGATGTCACCCATAAATCTTACACAAATAAATGAACTGGGCAGCGCATTGCACTGGAAATTAAGTGGGTAATGCGCCAGCTTTATCTGCATAACTTACTAATTTTTTATCTTGATCCCACAGATTAAGTCTTTGTCTTACTTGATAATTAATTGATAATGAAAATTCTTCTCTGACTAATGGGTCATTAAGCCACCCATTCTTTTGAATCAAGTTAAACACTTTTTCCTGATCTGATTCAATTGAAAAATTCCGGAATGCATGCGCAATTCCTATGCCTGCTTTTGAATAAACTGATGGATCATTAAACAAGCTCATCTCATTTACTTCTGCTAAAATATATCTTAGTCCAATATTTGTTCCTTCCTTTGAAAGATAGTACTGTAATACGTCACCTGCATCTTGCCCAAAAACAGGTGCAAGATCTAAGGCATTATGAATTGCTTTTCTGCATTGGTCTTCTATTCCAGTACCTTCATCCCAACCATTTAGGTATGCTTGCTGTACTTCCAAAGGGGGTTCATAAAGTTGCATTCAAAACATGATAAAGGCAATATTTATAAATTTTTCCATTTTTACTACTATTTAGTGGATGTAATAATTTGAGACACCAAACCTATAGGTATAGGGACAAAAAAACTTCATCTAATCCCATTGATGATTTGTCTACTCTTATAGATAAATCAAAATTTACAGGATAAGTTCAAGCTTTTCGCATTTAATTTAAGATTAGGGCCGCTTTATATGGTTGTTTTCATAATGTTTATAACCAACCTAAAACCTCCAGGAAGATATGGAACTAAAAGAGATGCAGGTTGATAGGACACTAAAGCCTGCATTTGAAGCAAGATATAGGAAACTTCTAGGGAAAGATTTCGATCTGTACCTGAAATACAGTTTCTCATTCCTCACCAGGTCCATTAGGATAAATACGCTCAAGACAACAGCTGAAAAAGTGAAAGCTCGTCTCGAAAAAAAAGGCTGGAGGCTGGAGCAGATCCCTTTCTGCAAGGAAGGTTTTTGGGTGGAGCATATAGAAGGGAGGCTAGACATAGGAAATACGCTTGAGCAT
>JAMPXQ010000090.1 GCA_023701075.1 Candidatus Woesearchaeota archaeon | reverse complement strand
GGATTTGTGCTAAAAAATCAGAGATTTTTGGCACCCCTCAAACCTGAGGGTTTATCGGGGAACAAGTTCAAATCCGATTCATGTGACGGATAAAGAAATGAAAAATGTGGGCCCAACCGGATTTGAACCGGCGACCAACGCCTCACCTAAAAGTATCTTGTACGAAACGACTTCATATAAGAGCGTCGCTCCACCAGGCTAAGCTATGGGCCCAAAATAACACCTAAGAAAAAGAATGTGTTTTAAATAACTTTTGAATTGTTTTTTTGCCTGAAAAATATCCTATCTTCATCATTCATGGTTCTTTGAGACTTCCTGCTCCAGCTTCTTTATGAAGTAGCTGAGGCAGTCAAGGCCGCAGAATGTCGCTTTTTTCCTAAAATCGCTAGGCCCAAACTGCAAAGAATATCCTGAATCATTCTCATTCACAGGGTTTCCGCATGTCGGGCAGTTCTTCTCGCCAATCAGGTTCTCAAACCCTTTTTTCCTGACTTGGACAAGCTTTGCGATGTTGCCTTCATATAGATCCTTCTCTATGGCCCTAAGCTCATTATAGTTCATGCTGCTTATTATGTTTGATAGTTTGTTCATGATCTCTTCAACCTTGCTAACATTCCATCATCAATCAAGATGAATACTCTCCTCAGAAGGGATAATGCGTGTTCATCTCCTTGCCTGATCTTCTCTTCAAATTCCTTTTTTGAAAACAGATGATATTTGAGGTTATAATCATTGCCTTTCCAGGATATCTTATCTTGCGGCTTTTGCATCTCATCATCCAAAAGAAGGATCTCGACATCATTCCCTTTAATAGAGACATATCCAAAACAGGATCTGGAGAACAGAGGCTCATTTTCACAATAAAGCCTGATCAGCGCATGCGGAAGGCTTTTTTCATTTATCAAGAATACCTTGAAGAAAAACATGGAATCATCAGAAGAGATAAGTTTTTTTCCGGAAGTTGTCTTTGTCGCAAGTGTCATATAGCAGAACTCTTTTTTTAATCTATAGAGTTTCCTGGCTCTATTAGGATTCTTTCCGATGACCTGCTTTTCGATGAAATCCATGGCTTCAAGAAGCCTTATCTGCGTGCTCATGTTCGCCATTGAGGTATTTGTCTTCTTTGCAAGCTCCTTTGGCGAAAGCGGCGAAATTGAAAGCTCAGCAAGGATCTTCCACTTTGATTCAGAAAATAAGGATTCCAGCTCCATAAACCTATTAATTTCAAAGAACTATTTAAATATTTCTATTATTTTAATTATTATTAATCTATTAAAGTTAAATAATTATTTAATTATGTTTTCATATTCGAAAAGTATTTAAACCGCTCCATTCAAAGAATAGTTAATTTGTGGGAAAGGAGGCTAGAAGTTACTGATGAAAGTTCTAATGTTTGGTTGGGAGTTCCCGCCAAATAATCTCGGCGGTCTTGGGACTGCCTGCTATGGGTTGACAAAGGGCCTAAGCGCCAAAGATGTCAATATCTCTCTAGTCCTTCCAAAAAAATGCAGCGCGCATGATCATGTGAATATGATCATTGCTGATGAAATCTCTTTGAAACATAAAAAGGTCAACCTGAAATATGTCGATTCTCTGCTTGCCCCTTACCAGACTGAAAAAGATTATCTTCATACTTATAAGGAACTGATAAGGGGAAACCCGAAAGCAGGCGAACTATATGGCAAGGACCTCATGCATGAAGTAGAGAAATATGGATATAAGGCAGAACTTATTGCGCATACTGAAGATTTCGATGTCATACATTGCCATGACTGGATGACTTTTCGAGCCGGCATAAAAGCCAAGAAAGTTTCAAAGAAACCTTTAGTGGTCCATGTCCATGCGACTGATTTTGATAGGACTGGAGGAAATCCTAACCAGAGAGTATATGACCTTGAAAGAGAAGGGATGCATGCAGCAGATAAAGTGATCACTGTAAGCAACTATACTAAATCCATGATCCTTGATCATTATGGTGTTCCTGAACATAAGGTTCATGTCGTCCATAATGGTGTTGATTTTGAAGAAAAACCTAGACATGTACTCAAGAACACGGACAAGGTTGTCCTGTTCCTCGGCAGGCTTACACTGCAGAAAGGACCTGAATATTTCATAGAATCTGCAAAGAAAGTCTTGGCAATCATGCCTGATGTGAAGTTTGTCATTGCGGGCACTGGGGACATGTATTCCCAGATGATCCATAAAGCTGCTGAGATGGGACTGGCAAAGAATATACTCTTCACAGGGCACCTGAGCGGAGATGATGTGGATTTGGCATACCAGATGGCTGATCTTTATGTGATGCCTTCAGTATCGGAGCCTTTTGGAATCACGCCGCTTGAGGCAATGAAGAATAATACTCCTGTAATAATCTCAAGGACATCCGGCGTCTCAGAAGTATTGACAAATGCAATCAAGGTAGATTTCTGGGACACTGATGAGATGACAAATAAGATTGTTTCAGTATTAAGCTATAGTCCGCTCCATTCAACGCTTGTCGAGAACGGGATGCGGGATGTCAAGAAGCTTTCCTGGGATATCGCTGCAGGCAAATGCATAGATGTGTATAACCAGGTGATCAGATGAAGAATATCTGCTTCTATTTCCAGGTGCATCAGCCATACAGACTGAAAAGATACAGGATCTTTGATATAGGGAAAGATCATGAGTATTTTGATGATGAGCTCAATAAGAAGATACTCCATAAAGTGGCGACAAAGTGCTATCTCCCTACAAATAATATGATGCTTCGGCTCATCCATAAGCATAAAGGAAAATTCAGGATTGCATATTCAATAACAGGTGTTGCGCTTGAGCAGTTCAGAGACTTCATGCCTGATGTACTCAAGAGCTTCCAGGACTTGGCAAAGACAGGATGCGTCGAATTCCTTTCTGAGACTTATTACCATAGCCTTTCATTCCTATATTCAAAGGAAGAATTCAAAGAGCAGGTGATGAAGCATAAGAGACTTACAGAGACACTGTTCAAACAGAGCCCTCAGATATTCCGAAACACCGAACTTGTGTATAACAATGAGCTTGCGCATTTCATAGAAAGCTTAGGATATAAGGGCATATTGGCAGAAGGGGCAGATCATATCTTAGGATGGAGATCCCCTAATTATCTGTATAAGCCAAAAACAACTGAAACGATCAAGCTTCTCTTGAAGAACTATAAGCTCAGCGATGATATCGCATTCAGATTCTCAAATAAGGAATGGAGTGAATGGCCTCTTACATCTGAGAAATTTGCATCCTGGGTGGATGCTTGCGAGGGGGACACTATCAACCTCTTCATGGACTATGAGACTTTTGGAGAGCATCAATGGGAAGATACAGGGGTTTTTCATTTCATGCAGGCTCTCCCTGATGAACTGCTGAGAAAAAATATCGGATTTAGGACACCTAGCGAGACCTTGGCAAATGAAGCAAAGGCTGAACTTGACATCCACAGCCCCATAAGCTGGGCAGACATGGAGAGGGATCTTTCAGCCTGGCTTGGGAACAAGATGCAGCATGCTGCGATTGCTGAAATCTATAATATGGAACAGAAGATAAAGAAAAGCAAAGACAAGAAGATATTGGATGACTGGAGGAAGCTTCAGACAAGCGACCATTTCTATTATATGTGCACGAAGTATTTTTCAGATGGCGATGTCCATAAGTATTTCAATCCTTATGAGACACCATATGATTCCTATGTCAGTTTCATGAATGTGTTAAATGACCTGGCTTTCAGGCTCAAGCCGGGCAAGATAAAGATCTCAGAGAATCCAAGCCAATTGGTGAGCGCATGAAAAAGAAACCTTCAAAACTGAAGAATGCGAAACCTGAAGAATATTTTGTTTTAGTGACTGGAGTGCCGTTAAAAAATATCAAAGAACTCGCAAATTCGCTGAGCACCATGAATGAATGGGTGTTCAAGCACCATGTGAATGACAGCAGGAATGATTTTTCATCATGGGTCGAGAACTCGCTTAGGAACAGCAAGCTCGCAAGAGAGATAAAAGACGCAAAGAATATAAAAGAGATGGAATTAGTATTATTCAGGCATCTGGTCAATAACAGTACGCAGTAGCAATTTTTAAGAAAAAAAGGGAATCAAAAAAAAGAGGTGGTTGGGAGAATGGATGCTCCTGATGATAAAGCGTTTGTATTAAATGATAAAAGGTTGCATAATCTTAATGAGCTTCTTATAGAACTTAAGATGATGGATGATGAGACATATTCGCGTTTTGTCTCAAGCAAGCATAATTATTTTGCAGATTGGGTGCTCCATGTCCTTTCACAGAAAGATCTGGCTGAAGGAATGAGGAAATCAAGCTCCAAGAAGAACCTCATCGAACTTTTGGAATCTAGGAAAGGAAGGGTGGATGCTATAGAGATATTCAAGGCTCCAAAGAAAGATGTCCTGGTCACAGAACCTGCAGTGAATGAGAATGGCAAAGAAGCAGCTGTGCATACTACTGAAGCTGCAGTGCCAGAGAAGAAGACTGAGCCGCAGAAGGCTGATCAAAAAAACCTTTTACAGCAGGAGCCTCCAAAAAAGAAAGGCCTTTTCTCAACAGGCCATAAGGAACCGGTCAAAAAAAACATTGAGCAAGAGCTTGAGAAGATAGAGCAGGATGAGAAGCAGATAAAAGAGCTCATCTATAAGCATTTCTCAAGGGACATGGCGAAAGAGTTCATGTACGGCATGGCACTAGGGATCATCATGGGACTCATACTCTCTAGGATAATATTACCTTAAACATGGCAGCAGACTATTTTTTTGAGATAAGCTGGGAAGTGTGCAATAAGGTCGGCGGAATATATACAGTAATCACTTCAAAAGTCCAGCAGATGCTCCAGGCCTATAAGTTCAATTATTACACAATCGGCCCTTTTTTCCCAGGCAAGAACACTGCAGGTGAATTCCAGCAGAAAGAGCCGCCTGAATTCCTGAAGAATGCATTTGAAGAGCTCCATAGGATGGGAATCACATGCATCTATGGAACATGGTTAACTGATGGGGAGCCGAGTACTATCCTCATTGATTATTCCGGGTATAAATACAAGATAAATGACATCAAGAAAGAATACTGGGATATGTTCAAGATAGATTCGCTCCATTCCCAGTTCCACGATTATGATGAGCCGATGCTTTGGTCAACATGTGTCGGCGTGCTGCTTGAGAAGATAAAGATTCAGCTAGGAGAGAAAAAGATTGCTGCGCAGACCCATGAATGGCTGGCCGGCGGAGCACTTCTCTATATAAAGAGCAGGAAGATAAGGATAGGGACAATCTTTACGACACATGCAACGATGCTTGGAAGGACTCTTGCAGCCAATGATTTTGACCTATATGATAAGCTGGACAAAATAAATCCTGAAGAGATGGCATATAAATATGGCATACCTGAGAAGTTCCTGACAGAAAGGGCGTGCGCACAGAATTCTGATGTCTTCACGACAGTGTCTGAGATAACAGGCATGGAAGCGACAGCGTTCTTTGGAAGGAAGCCAGACGTGCTGCTTTTCAATGGGATAGATACACATGTGTTCCCTACTTTTGATGAAGCTTCGATACAGCATAAAGCCTTGAAAGAAAAGCTCAAGAAATTCCTGATGTTCTATTTCTTCCCGTATTATCAATTCGACCTTGACGAGACGCTGATATTTTTTCTGGCAGGAAGATACGAATTCAAGAACAAGGGCATAGATATGTATATAGATGCGCTAGCAAAGCTCAATGAAGAGCTGAAGAAAGCTGGTTCTCCACGGACTGTCGTTGCATTCATCTGGGTGCCTGCAGGAATAAAGGAGATAAAGCCTGAACTCATCGAAAGCAGGTCGTATTTTGAAGATATGTATGATTCCATCCATGATCTCCTTGAGGATGTCAAGGATAGGATGATATAT
>JAMPXQ010000089.1 GCA_023701075.1 Candidatus Woesearchaeota archaeon | reverse complement strand
TCTGCATCCGCACATATCTTGTCACCATCTATATCATCCATATCATCTTTTGGACATGAGTCACAAGCATCCCCTTTTTCATCCATGTCCTGATTTTTCTGGTCCTTATTGAACAGGTATTGGCAATTATCTATGTCACCGCAAAACCCATCCTTATCCAGATCATTCTGGGAGTCTCTTGGGCAGATATCGCATTCATCTCCTAAACCGTCTTTATCAGCATCTTCCTGGGAGGGGTTTTTCCTAGATATGCAATTATCTATCTCATCACATACAGAATCTTTATCAATATCATCAATCAAGATGCAATCACTGAACCCTTCCGGGGTACATGTCTTTGTCCCTCTGCATGAATTTAAGGTACATGATTCTTTTATCGTGTAGGCAGAATTAGCTTCTTTACTTTCGTCAATTATCCCATCGCAATCATCATCAAGAGAGTTGCACATCTCATTTTTCGGTTCAACCTCTCCGACGCATGCATCCCATCTTCCGTTACTGCATGTCTGTTTTCCAAAATGGCAAATACCTTCATCTGAACCGCAATCCTTTGTCTCTTTACCTGTACATGTACAGCCTTCATCAGTGCTTCCGTCACAATCATTATCTAATCCATCACAGAGCATATTCTCTGTCTTTGTGTAACCTGCACCATAATCTGAAGCAGAGCAAGCAGCAAAATCACCATTAATACATGATGCAGTGGAACCGGCGCAGACACCTAAATATAAGTCACATGGTTCATCCAGCAATGAGTCATCTATCTTGCCATCAAGATCATTGTCAACACCATCGCATATCTCAGGTGAACTCATTGAATTAGGCTTAGAACCATCATCATCATCCGGCTTGCATTCATCAGAATATATCTTATCCAGGACATCACAAGAGTACTGGATACACTGTCCTGCGTCACATTTATCATATCCATTCTCAGGATAGTCAAACCTGCTCGTGAATGGATACACCTCTTCACACCTGTCTTTGGGGCATACCCTATAGCTTCCACACTTATTCGTATCATCATCTGCATTCATACACTGTGCTGTCTTTGCATTGCAGAAATCATCAGTACAAGGGTTTGTGTCTGCACATTTTTTCTGAGCACAAGCACAACCATTATCATCCACAATACTGCCCTGAGATGTCCCTATGCAAGAAGGTTCTTCAAAACGGTCATCTATCCCATCAGCATCTGTATCTGTCTGCTCACATTGCCCGCTATATCTATTATATATAGGGTCATTCTCACAGGTATCATCTCCCATTATGCCAAGACATAATTCCAAGGACGGGGCAGGCTTATCCAAACACATTGTTCTGCTATTCTTCACTATACAATCATTTGCATTCTCTACACTCCTTTTTAGAATCTCTTCACACTTAGGACCCGAACCAGCAGTTCCCTGTGAGTCACTGTCTTTATCATCTACATACGGATTAAGACCACTGGACACGCATGGCATCCTAGGCGGTTCTTGTCCAGGGCATTCTTTTTTTACATCCACTATATGATATCCATCTTCGGTACATGCTTCAGATATCTCATATTCGGGGGTGCAGCCTGTAAGCACAGAACAGACAGAGATACACATAGGATTCTTCAGACCCACGCACGTGTTGATGTCAAAACAAGAACAGTCATTATTTGACTCCAGTATTTGATTCTCAGAATCCAAAAATGCACAATACCCCTCATTTACAAAAACATAATTCTGAAGTTCCTCTTGAGCGGCTGATTCATCAGTTTCCCTTGTCGCTTCTCCAGCGCCAGCATTACCACAACCTATCAAAGAATTATCACAGACTGAATCATAGACAGGATTATCTCTTCCAAGGCAGCAGGAAGGATGCGCAGCAACAGTTGTGGATTTCCCTTCAAGACTGATAAAACATTCACCAGGATTATCGTAGTTCCGTATTATCTTGTAATTGCCCACACATTCACATGGGTCTAACTTGCAAAATTCATGCTCTGCCATCACGAAAGGACTGAGGAATATCATAAAAAAAACAAGGAACAACCGCCTATCAAATTTCATATTACCTATCTATGCAGCACCCTTTTTAAACCTTTTTATCTTGCTGCATTTTTTTCAGCTTTCATAAAGAACATCTATGCAATCACTAATAAGTGTTATATTATCCTTGAATATATTTAAACAGCTGAAGCTGCATGGAAGCATCCCAGTTAAGCTTCATGAATATAAACCATAAGTATTTTAACCAGGAAAAAAATTTATCACATGGATGAAAAAATCGCAGGTTACCATATTTATCGTTTTTGGACTTCTCATGCTTTTCATCATCGGTTATTTCCTTTCAACCGTAATGGACCTTTCAAACAAGAAGCACATGGCTGACAGCGAAAGAATCATCTCACTTTCAGATGTGAATACCGATTCCAAGGGATATATAAACTATTGCATAAATGATGCGTCCCAAAAAGCCATAGAAGAGGTGGGCATCAGACAAGATACATTGGAACTTTTTAAGCTGATAACTGAAAGGAATATGCGTTTATGCACAAAATCTCTTTTTGATGAATTGAAAGAACAGGGATATAACATCTCTGAAGGGAAGATTGCCATCAAGGTAGAGCTCAGCGAGCAGACAGTCATAGTCAATGTCAATTATCCTATAATTATAGAGAGAGATGGGCCCAAGGTTGAGTTTTCAGAGTTCTATTATGTGTTTGACAGGTCAATAACCCGAAATATACCGCAAGGGTTTTCTCAGGAAGAGATAAAGATAATCTCTGCAGACAGAAAAGCGCAACTCATAATCCCTAAGGGAACGAGAGTCATCGACAGGGATGGCAGTGCAGTAGAGACCATAGGGACAAGGGTCGAAGATGTCCACTTTGACGGGCTTGAAAACAAATATGTCTTAGGCCAGATAGTCTATGACAATTTCCCTGACGGAGCAAGATTTTCTGAACCTGTCGAGTTTTCGATAAAATTTGATGAGAAAGATATCCCAGCAGGATATACAAAAGACAGCCTGATGATAAGCTACTGGGATGAGACTGACGGATTTTGGCATGCAGTGCCTACACAGATCGTGGATGATGTAGCCATCGCCAAGATAGAGCATTTCTCTGACTGGTCATTGAATTTGTTAAGACCTTATGCCATCGAGCAAACAATAGGGAGGAACAGATTCACGCCATTTACTGCAAGCACGGGCAGCAGTGTAGACAAAAGCTATTGGAAGATCGGAGGAGATGCTGATGATGAAGGCACTGTGACCATACAGGTGACAGATTATGAAGGAAACATCCCAAGCGATATATCTCTGCTTTATGAAACAGCTGGAAACAGATACGAAGATTTCAAGGAGACCATGAAATTTCTTGAAACCCAATATCTTCCAGCTCCACCTAACCTACAATATGGATACTTCAAAGAAGATAGTTTTATACCCTGTGAACCTGATGCAGGGACTGCCAACCAGCTTGAAGGATATGGCATTACTTATTTTACCATTAAAGGCACAGGGTTCTCTCATGGGGTAGAAGTAGACTATCCTTATTTCTATATCTGCAATGACAAATCCAGAAAGAATGATTATTGCACCTGCGCCAACGATGAGGAGTGCGAATGCGACACTGTGAATGTAGGATTCCCAATTGGCATAGACAAGTGGTGCATAAATACAGGGAGCATAACTGGGCCAAATCAATATGAGTGCACAATCGAGACGACTGAATCTGCTGAAGCATTCTGTGAGAATGTGGCGCAGTTTGGATATCATAATCTTCAGTGCAGCAGTTTCTATGTGACTCCTGAAGGTACAGGAGAGGAAGCTTCTTTTTTCATAGCATTTGAGCCTAATGGAAACGCGGTGATTGATCAAATACCCGGATTTGATATTGTCTATGAAAAGCCTTCACAAGAAAAAAATTTCTTAGATCCATTGAAGGATTATCCGTTTTATACGGAGATTATTCCATATGAAAATGGAGAAAAAACAAAATCTTTCTTTTTGAGTGAAAACTCTATAACTAGCTTGTTTTCAGAAGCACAAAATAATCCAAGAGTTCCTGCAATAGGCATAAACAAGGCCAAAGTCACCAAAGAGCTGCCAAATAAGGATACGTTGCATACAGAAGGACAAGCAGTGTGGATCTTCAAAGGGAACGGATACCTTAGGGCAAGCACACCACCAGAATTGACAAAAGAATATTCCGATCCAGAGCAGCTGTATTCGAAATTTGCAGATTTTGTAGCTATCACTCGCAAAAAAATAGATAATACTCTTGAGGATTATCTCCCTTAATCCCGGATTCTTAATCCTCTAAATCCGTAATTGGGCATGCCTATTGTCCCTAGACCTGATTTTATCTGGATATCTTTTAATCCTTTAATCACAATACAGATTAACTAGATAAGACCTAATCTAGAATTCATAACCTATCAATTTGATACGTGCAAAATCATAATCTCCTTCTGATAAGCTGCAACCAAGCACAAGCAGAGCAACTTATATCCAATACCCAATCAGCAGCACTGAGAATATCGCGATTATGAATATCAGTATCAGCGCCAAGACTTTCGGATGGAACAATGTCGCCGAGAAGTTCTGCGCATAATTATTGCTTGCGACATCACCTGAGCTTCCGGCTACGACGGAATCAGGATTTATAGAACCATTGCTGCCAAGATACGGGCCGGCGCTAGGACCTAGACTAAATCCCAGATTTATCACAAAAATCACTATGCCTATGACCAAGATCCATGTTCCCATACTTTCCATTATGGTAGATGTCCATGATGCACCTATTGATTTTGTGACCATCAGCGCCATGACCAGCACAAGCATTATGATGATAAACCAAGGGACGGTGTTCTTCACTATAGTTATAGCATCTTTTGAGAATATGAGCATGAAGGATACGGCGAATGCAATCAATGCATTTAGACCTTTATTTGTGCCGAATGGGCTCTTTACAAGAAGAATCCCATAAGTCGCTGTGAATACAAATACAATTACAAAAATGTCAGAGAAATATCCAAGTAGCGAGATATCCAGGAGGGATGCCATAACTAATGGTGCTCTCCGTGGCCTCCGCCACCTTTTCCCAGGACATCTCCCATGCCCTTGAAGAAGTGCATGAATCCTTCATCCTTCTTCTTGGCTTCCGGGTCAGCAGTTATGAAATTCACTATGACTCCAAATATTATCAGCGCAATGAGGAGGTCTATCGTCTCCTGATCCAGGAATGTAGGAAGATTAGCATACCCTGCAGCAGCTACGAACGTATAGCCTACTGCAATTATCGAAAACAAGACAACAACTGAAGCAAGGTTTGTCCCTGCTATGTTTATATCATTCCCAAAGACACCTATAAGCAGCAGCACCATCATAGATGCAACCATCAAGAGAGATACATTAGGCAGCGCTGCATTGATTATCACTACAACATCCGGACCTCTTCCTATGACATGAGGGATGACAGCGGCAAGGCCGATCACAAATCCTACCATGACGTTGAACCTGTATGCATGCGGACCTAGAATCTTTGATTTCTGAAGCACTGCAAATGCTATCGTGAATATCAAGATGAACGGGAGCAGCACATCAAGCAGCCCCAGGTTCTCCAATGCGAATATTGCGTTTGTGAAAAATGCCATCCTTCAATCCTCCTCAATGCTTAGCGTGGCTATCCCCATGATCTGAGTCATCGCCCTTTGATCCAGCCAGGCCAAATGAACCTTCTCCCGGCTTTCCAGTAATATATCCCATAACACCAACTATTAGCAATGTGAGTATCAATGCTCCCATCGCACCAGTATCCAAATTTCGCACTACAAAGTTCCATGCATAATAAAGCCAAGGTGTCCCGTCTTTTGTCCTTATGGCATGCAAAAATATTGTCATTATGCCTACAAACATCAGTATCATGAAAATGCTCTTGAACCCTTTCTCAAGCTTA
>JAMPXQ010000088.1 GCA_023701075.1 Candidatus Woesearchaeota archaeon | reverse complement strand
GTCTTAGCTCAGCCTGGGAGAGCACACGGCTGAAGATACCACCATCATGGTTGTACCAGATGTTTTAATCGGGAACCGTGGTGTCCTGGGTTCAAATCCCAGAGGCCCCACTTTTTTTCATGTATTTTAGAAGATGACATTCAATGGGATTTGAACATGCTTTCGTCAAGGCTCTAGCACCTTTTGCATAGCTCAAGTAATCCCAGAGGCCACATTTAGATTGTTAGTGCTGTTTCGTTTTCCTAAGAAACAGCACAAAGCCTGTTTGCCACCATGGCTTATTAAAGCCATGTCTCAGAGGTCCCACTTTTTTTCATGTATTTTAGAAGATGACATTCAATGGGATTTGAACACATGTTCGCTTGCGCTCTCGCGCAGGCCGCTATGTTTTTTTTGGAAGTCCCTGTGGCATATTTTTCAGCTATTTCTGAAGATAGATTAATAAATAAGGTGAAATATTTGCGAGATAAATGATCAATATCATCTGCAATAAGCAAATCGAGCCGAAGAGGGCAATCTAGATGAAATCCCTGCTTTTTGGAGATCTGCATGGAAGAGACCCATTTGACCTAGAAAGAGTCATCAGAAAGGAGAATTTTGAAAATGTTATATGCACTGGAGATTTTGACACTGTCTTTTCTATCAATAGGTACTTAGAGATGATAGATGCATTCCCAAAAAGCAAATTCTACACATGCGCAGGAAACCATGATGAAGGCATATACAATAACCATATCTTGACTGATTCTAATTTCACCAGGTTTGGCATGACCTTAAAACAAATGCATGAAGAGCTGAAAAGCGATGATGCCGCATATGCATTCATAGGTGACTTATTGAACAAGAAGCAGGCATTCATGCACCTATATGAAAGCGGGAGAGAGCCATTGAGGTTCCTTTATTTCAGGACAGTCGTGATGCACGGGAGCTACGGAGGCCGATTTAGCCAAAATTGGTTTGAGAATTTCATTGCTGGCATGATGTTTAGGAACATAAACAAAGACATATGGCGATACCTCCAGGAAAGGGATTCAGAGAATAATTATCAGAGCTCAGTAAAATCTCATAGGGATAATTTCATGATTATGAAAACACATGGTTGTCAGGTAATGCTAAAAGGCCATGATCATTACCCTGAAATAGCGTTTCAATGGCCAAACGGCGATATCCAGGTGAATAATGGAGAGGAACATCCAACCATGCTGCTTCAGAAGGGTTTTATGTATACTATCACACCAGGTGCATTCAAGCATGGCCATTATGCAGTCATTGAAACAGATGGAAATGCTGGCATAGTCAATCTTAAAAGACTGTAGCTGTGCGAATCTTCCTTCTATTTGACATCAAACCTTGCCTATTTATTGTTGTTTAGTTCTATATCTATCGCTTTGAGTGCCAATGTGAGGTCGTAGATGAAGCATCCCATTGACACTATAAGTGAAGAAAGGCCTAAAGTGAATAGGATTATAGTCATGACTGTCCTGTTCATCCCTAGGACGAAGAACATGAAGTTCATTATCATGAGCACAGCAGTGAAGAGGACGCTCAGGCCGGAGAATATTATTGCGTACTGCATGACTTTCGCACGCCTATAGAGCATATCCACCTGTTCTTTCTTGTTTCTTTTCCCTGCCAGTTCCCTCAACCTATCTGTTATCCTTCCGAAACGGTTCGTCATTGAGAGTATGAGAAGGCCTGTCCCTGAAATCAGGGCAACCGGGACTATAGATATCTGGAGTATCGATGTCAGTTCTGTGAGGTTCATACCTCTAGGTTACGGATGCTCTTTCATATATTTATCGCAATTTTTTTAAATATAACCCCAATTCGATAGAGATTATCAGCTAATCTGCTGGTTTTATTGGGCCCGTGGCTTAGCCCGGCCATCCGCTTGGGTCGTACCCGAGCATGAGGCAATGGAGCGCCCGACTGATAATCGGGTGGTCGCCAGTTCAAATCTGGTCGGGCCCACTTTATTTTTTTTCTTATTTTGCATGATTTTAGTTTGATAGAACTGGTTTACAGGTTGATAAGGGTGTTAACCCTTATGTGAGAATCTGGTCGGGCCCACTTAACCAAGTGATGCGAATAAAACTTCATCATTGAGACATAGGGATCGAAGGACTTTTTCCTTTAAAAATTGTTACTCTCTTTTAATTTGAAGATATTTATTGCTTTGCCAGAAATCTTCAATGCTAAATGGATTCCACCAACCTTTGAGTCCCGGCTGAATTATATATTGTGGCATATGAAACTGAACAACTCCAGGACTTAATCTTGCTCCCCAAGAATCATTATGGTTTCTAATCTGAATCAATTCTTGTCCCTGGAATTCCCATCCTCGTCTGTGAATCACATTACGGATTGCTATATCCTGCAAGTGAGTAGCAGATGTCTCCTGCAATGCATAATCTAATCCAGAAGCGATATTTGAGACTGCATTATCATAAACATCACTGGCTTGCCTGCAAAGCTTTAGCCATATGCTTTCTCTTACAATTGAATCAATAAAATAAGCCTCTTCATAAAAGGCTATAGATGTTTCCCATGGAAGCACAGTTGCTTTAGACATGTCATTCACATATGAAGGATCAGGAAGCAGCCTTATAATTCTCCAGTTGCCATCACCATATCTACCATTATATAGGGCTATATTTCTATCTCTATTCCGGCCTGCCAGGCCAGGTCTTTCAATTGTTTCCCAATCATGATGTTTAACCATTTTTTCTCCAGCCTTGGATTTTAAACCCTTTTTTATTGTTTACTATCGGTCCCCAGACATACATGTCATGACAATTGGATTTCTGATGCAAATATTCCAAGGCCAAATCGTCTAAACTGATTACTACGTAAGCATCACCTTTTCCAGCATTAGATGGACTCCAGATCAATCCGCCTCTAACTTCTTCAGGAGAGAGAACTAGATCAGTTAAATAAGTCCTGTAGGTCGCATCTGGAATTATTGTGCCTGTAGCGACAATTATGCCAGCTGTAACCCGTGTGGTGTAATGCCTTAAATCCAGTCCCATTTTATTTAATATGTATGATTACTTTATAAATTTTTCTATTTTTTACTACTTATAAGTAACAATTAAAGTTCGATGTGAAAAAAATGACTGTGTTAAAAAATGATATGTCTTATTTATATATAAACGAAAAACTCTTCTTGCCTATGAAAATTGGTGCACTCCTAAACCCTAGAGACATTGGTGATTCTCATGGCATGCTGGAAACAGAGATCATACAAAGGATAGAGCCAACTATCCGGGCATGGCATGAGCAGGGTGATGGCCACCAGTTCCAACCGGAGATGTATCCGCTTCTTGTTATCGGAAAAAACTGGTATTCCAGCTTCAGGTATGGCATATCGGCACAGGAAAATGGTGTAAGAATAGATTTCGAGTCTTTTGGGACGGCAGTCTTGCCAACTCTTGATCCTGGCGGGATAGTAGACCCAAGGAAACTTATCTATCATTCAGAGCTTAGGCATGGCGGCTTTGTTACTTTGATCCCATGGTCTACTGCAACTGAAAAATCTCTAAGGTTCTATAGTTCCATATATCAATATGCATTTCTTCCTGCATACGGGAGATATAACCAAGTTGTTGATAATTTTGATGTGTTGCTATTCCCGAACCAGAACATTGCAAAAGTTGATGTGCTTGAAAAAATGCCGAATATGACTCTTCAGGATAATCTTATCCTGTCATTGCCATTGATGAATCCGCCTATAGCTAAAGTAGCAGGGATGGACGCAGCTTCATACATCACGCTTTCTTATGAAACTCTCATGGATAATGCAAACAGAACGGCTTTAGCAACAAAAGACCAAGACAATTTTGACTTGGAATTGAGATGCTATAATATGTATGGGACTGTCATCTCAAGGCATGTTGCAAAAGCATTTTTTGATGGTACCCAAAGAAAAAGGATTGGCAAAGATTCAGCTGATATCAATCTTACTGAGTACCCATGGGAGTTATCAGAAGATTATGACATCAAGGTCTACCTGCATAACAAAGCTAAATAAGATTCTTGCATTAAAGGCTATCTTTTTAACCATTTTGTTCTTCTCTTAACTTCATGTGGGGGAAATATTATCAGCTACTGCTTAATTTCACGTGCGCCTTAGCTATAGCAGCAAGCGCCGCAGCTGTGAGCCCTATCTTCAATCCTCCAAAGAAACTTGCACTTCCACCTCTTGCCATGCAACAGGAAGAAGGTATCAGGAGGAAAGTCAGCATGCATACGAACCATAGCGTTGATGATGGCACTATTGAAGATCTATTGGAACGGAGCGGCTGCGACTATAAGATAATGCTGGTTGATGAGAATGCACATGAATATGGTCCTCTTGCTCCCGTGACTGAATTTGTGAGGTCATGGAAACTAAAAAATGTCGGCACGTGCAAGATTGAAAATTCCCAGCTTGTCTACATAGGCGGGCAGAGGATGAAAGGTGAGTCTAGCGATATGACTAGCCTGGATCTAGATGAGACAAAAGAATATTCTGTATCATCTACAGCCCCTTTTTTTGCAGGTGATTATAAGAGCATATGGCTGATAAGATATATCGATCACGAAGGCCAGACAAAGTATCTTTATCCTGAGCTCTTTATAGATGTGAATGTGGATGGAGAGATTCCGCTAGACAAATTGATTGTCATTTCCCTGGATGAACAGATGCTCTATGCATTTGAAGATGGGGAACTGAAGTTCAATTATTTCATCAGGAGCGGGATGTATGGATACGAGACACCTATAACACCGCTTGGAGATGTATACCAGATCTATATAAAATATGACAAGACTGACATGAATGGCTACGCTTTAGGAGAGGGTTATGAATATTATATTGAAGATGTGCCTTGGACCATGTATTTCTACGAGAGCTATGCCATCCATGGTGCACCTTGGCTGCTTGGAAAAGAATATCTTCTTGGGTCACCTGGAAGCCACGGCTGCATAAATCTACTTCCGGGTCAGGCTAAGATTGTCTACGACTGGGCGAATGTAGGGGATCCTGTGCTTGTTGTTGATCAGCTTTCAGATATGCTAGATTATTTCCCGGACCAGTAAGTTTTTATCTGATAGAAATAAACCAGCTGATATGAAGATAATCTGCGTCGGAAAGATAAAGGACAAGAATATAATCTCTCTCATTGATGAGTACTCTAAGAGGATAGATAGGACTACGTTCATTGAAATCAAGGACTCTGATCCAATGAAAGAAGGCGAAAAGATAATAGAGACGCTTGAGAAGATAAAGGATAAGCATGTCTTTGTCCTAAGCGAGGAAGGCAGAGAGTTTTCATCTATCGAATTCGCGCAAAAACTGAAGAAGATCGAGAAAGAGATTGTATTTGTCATCGGCGGTCCTTTCGGACTCTCTGATGAAGTGAAGAAAAAAGCAGATGTATTATTCTCGCTCTCAAGGATGACATTCACGCATGAGATGGCAAGACTGTTCCTTATTGAGCAGGTATATAGGGCAATATCCATAAATGATGGGAAAAAATACCATAAAACTTAAAGCGAAAATTTTTATACCCTTCTGCCTATACTGAGTTATGAACAAATATCTGCTGCTCACGTTCCTAATCCTTATCTTGCCCGCTGTCCTTGCAGCTGATGATCTGCCTATCTATAAGATAGATGCATATTATGAGATCTTCCAGAACAATTCAGTCTACACTAGCCTGAACCTTACATTCAATCGCGTGATGAATAGCAGCATCTACTATGGGTTTGACCATAATGCAACAGGTGTCGTCATCAGCGATGGGGAGAATCATCTCAATTATACTGTTATTGATGAAGAGAACAGCTATGGGCTGAACATCAGCCTCCTTAGGCCTACAGTTGCACTCAAATTGGAATATCTTTCAGACGGGTTCATCTTCGTCAACGAGAATGCCAACCTATTCACTACAACTTTCCTGTTCAATAATCCAGTCATAAAACTGAACATGCTCCTCTCTCTCCCGCAAGGAGCAAAGATAT
>JAMPXQ010000087.1 GCA_023701075.1 Candidatus Woesearchaeota archaeon | reverse complement strand
CATCCCTGGAGAGGATGAATGCCTAAAGTTATTCGACAGCAGCATATAATCATTTCCTTTAGGCATCACCTGCACCACTAATTAAAATATGTGCCTATTCAGGTCGGCATAATCTTTTTATACATACAACTATTCGATTGTAATCAGGGGGGTTTTCAATGGATATTCCTACAAAAAAAAGTACAAACAATCTTCGAAAAAAAGCTTTACAACATATCAAACGAAAGACTATCATAAATGTCGGTCTTGCAGTCATATTCCTGCTGCTGTTCTCTACAGTCTCTTTTGTCATCTATCTCAACAGCACAGAAGCCACTGAAAGCAGCCCTGCGTTCATGAAGAAAGCCTATGAACTAAACAGCAGATTCTTCACTAAAGGAGAGAAGGTTGCTGCAGCAGTCAACCAGCAGCCGATATTTGCAACAGAACTTGACAAGAGGTATACATTGATACCTCCAGAATACAGGCCTTATATCACTAAAGATGACCTGCTAAAGCAGATGGTGGATGAAAAGATACTGCTACTTGAGGCGGCAAAGGAAAGAATAGAAATTTCAGATGAAACAGTGAACCAATACATCCTCAACCTATCTATACAGGCACAGACCACAATGGAGCAGTTTGAAGCTCTCCTCCTGCAGAACGGATTAACAATGGATGATGCCAGAGAGTTCTACAAGAAATCATTGATACTCAATGAGCTCCTGCAGAACAAGGTCTTTAGTGAAATTGAAATCAGTGACAATGAAGTCAGGGCGTATTATGACGAGAACCCAGAGCTCTTCACTACACCTGAAAGCCTGAATGTGTCACATATACTCATATGCCATAACAACAGCGTAAGATGCACATCAGTGCTCACAGAGGAAGAGGCACTTGACAAAGCCATATCTATTGCAAAACTCAAGAGAGATTTTGCTGAACTGGCACTCAATTATTCAGATGAGCCTGCAGCAAAGGTAACAATGGGGAACCTAGGGTGGGTCAATGCTGAGTCCCAACTTGACCTGACGTTCCTGAATGCAACATTGAACCTTAAAGAGGGCGAAGTCAGTAAGCCGGTCAAGACAGTATTTGGATATCACCTAATCAAGGTATGGGAGAGAAGAGAAGCTGAAAAACTTGGATTTGAGACAGTCAAAGACCAGATATACCAGGGACTCTTCTCAGAAAGACAGACGACTGAACTCATGGATTATGTCTCTGCCCTAAGAAATGAGAGCGAAATAATCTATTTCAAACTGGAACAATAGTTTTTTATCTTATCTTCTTATCTTATCTTTCATGGAACTTGGCATCTATCAGCATTTCAAAGGGAAAAAATATGAACTCCTAGGCATGGCTAGGCATAGCGAAACCCTTGAAGAACTTGTCTTATATAAGGCACTCTATGAATCAAAAGAATTCGGAAAGGATGCTATTTGGGCAAGGCCGAAGAAGATGTTCTTTGAAAATGTCATACATGAAGGAAAAGAAGTCCCTAGATTCAGACTGATAGTGGATGATAATATTAGATAATAATTATAATAAAAATAAACAATTTAGAAGTCGTCTACAGTCATCTGAAGCACTTTTGATGTCTTGCTCTTGACCTTGTTATCCATGGCGACAAGATATGATACATTGGCTTTCTCTGCAGCCTCTAGTATATCCTTATCTATTATGCCATCAAAGATCACAGCATGGACGTTATTCAGTGATTTTAGTGTGCTCTGAAGCTCTGAGATAGGCACTTTTCCCAGGATATTCAACTGATTATCCAGGATATATGCTCCTCTTGTCCCAATCAAATCCTCAAGCATCTCGCTGAATGATTCTTTCTCTGAATCTGAGACAGGCTTAGGAGCAGCTGTCTTCTCTTCCTTGACTGGAGGCTGAGGCTTTTTGATGTTCTTTTCAGCCATCTTCTCTGAAGGCCTCTCTATCTGTCTTTCCGGCTGTTTCCTATCCTGCACTTCCATCTTTGTCTGTTCAGCAGCAATCTTTGCCCTCAGCGCCTTATGGATCTCTTTCTTGGTCAATTCCTCGACTTCTTTTCCATCAGGTGCTTTTGCGACAAAGTCTATCTCTGTGACTTCCATAAGCTCTTGGATTATGAGGTTTCCGCCTCTGTCTCCATCGACAAATGCAGTCAAGACCTTTCTCATGCCCAGCTCTTTTATCTCTTCAGGGACAGATGTCCCATTGAGAGCAATGACATTCTTGAAACCGTGCTTCAATAGGTTTATGACGTCTGCTCTTCCTTCGACTACTATGACCTCTTCGCTCTCATCCACCTGCGGACCTGCCGGAAGCCTGCCTTTACCATATTCCTGGATCTCCATGACCCTCACAGAATAGGCGACTTCATCGCTGAGCTCCTGCGAATCCGGAAGCGTTGTCTCCATCATCTGCTTGAGAAGGTGCTTTGCCCTCTCGATGACCTGATTCCTCTTCGAGATCCTGATGTCTTCAATCTTCTCTACTTCAATCTTTGCGTTGCAAGGCCCTATCCTTTGGATTATCTCCAGAGCAGCCCCGACAATGGCAGTCTCTGCCTTATCAAGGCTTGAAGGGATTGTGATTAGTCCTTTTGTCTTTCCTCCTTTTGTCTCGGATTCTACTTCTATCCTTCCGATCCTTCCGCTTCTCTGAAGCTCTCTTAGTTCTAGGTCTGCACCAAGAAGCCCTTCTGTCTGGCCGAAAATGGCACCTATGACGTCTGGCCTATCCACTACTCCTTCAATGCTTATCCCTGCATGGATGATATATTTAGCTGAAACCGGGCTTATTTTTCCCATTTTTATCTTTCCTCCTCAGTTTACAGCATAAGAAAATAGTCCTGATATATACTCTGGGCGATATGTATGAACGTGATGTTTTATGAACGTGATCTTATGCTGTCAGAACAAGCAATACCCGCTTACATTTTGTGATGAAAGGATCGTGATTGCTTGTTCTTTATGGTTTTGTCGCCCGAAAACACTAACTCCTCAGTTCACAGCTTGCTTTTAGCGTGACTCCCTGAGGTACTCTCGTGACGGGCTGTATTATGTAAGAGTGTCTCAGACTCATAGATTACCTCTTGACGAGGAACTCGTATGAGGACCCATTTACATAACTTGACTTAGGAACAATATCAGGATTTATAAAGCTTGTGCATGAGTCATGATAGTCGAGATATCGAGAAAGATTTTTAAATGACAAAACTAACCTAATCCTATGATTCTTGGAGATTTTTTCCTCAGGCTGCTCCCCTTTTATCTGTTCATCTTCTTCGGATACCTGGCAGGAAGGCTATTACATTCGAAAAAAGAGACCATAGCATCAATACTCATCTATCTAAGAGCACCAATCATCGTCTTCAACGGCGCACTTACAACCAGCCTTGATATAAGCTATCTATCACTTCCGCTGCTTTTTTTTGCACTATGCACCATCATGGCTATTGTCTTTTTATACATAGGAAAGCACTTGTGGAATGGAACTGAGAAAAACATACTCGCTTTCACGTCAGGCACGGGAAACACGGGATATTTCGGCCTTCCTGTCGCATTAGCAATACTAGGCAATGAATATATGCCGATAATTGTACTCATACTGCTCGGCTTCATATTCTATGAAAACACTGTCGGATTCTATATTGTCGCAAAGGGCAATCATACTCTCAAGGAAAGCCTAAAAAAACTGGCCAGGTTGCCATCGATCTATACCTTTTTTATCGGACTATTCCTGAATTTTTTACAAGTGATGCCTGCACAGATATACCTGGATTCAATCATCAATGTGAAGGGCGCATATTCTTTACTAGGGATGATGCTAATAGGGCTTGCAATATCTGAAATCAAAAATTTCAGGATAGACCTAAAATTCACAATGACTGCGTTCTTCGCTAAATTCATCATATGGCCGCTTCTTGTCCTAAGCATCATATCAATAGATAAAGCTTATTTCGCGTGGTATTCCTTGGAGATCTACAAATCCATGATACTGCTTTCAATCGTCCCGCTCGCTGCAAACACTGTTGCATATGCCACTGAACTTAGAACGCATCCAGAAAAGGCAGCCACTGCAGTATTCTTGAGCACTTTATTTGCATTAATTTATATTCCACTAATTGTTACTCTATTCTTAATATGAGCTTAGGCATAATTAAACTAATAAGGCTGAGCAGGCCTGTTTTTTGGCCTGTCAGTGTAATTGCATTCCTTGCCGGATTTTTCTACTCAGGCGCACAGTTTTCTTACACTGCATTCTTTCAGATGCTGATGATGTCTTTTCCGCTCGCATTCATCACTTTTGGGATAAATGATGTGCATGATTATTCTACAGACAAAAAGAACAACAGAAAAACATTCCTGCTGGATAAAAAAGACCATAAAGATGTTGTCTTCCTGGTCCATATATGCATTGTCATCTTCATCATAGCATCTTTATCTACCTTCAATGTCTTCAATATCTTCGCTTCAGCATCGCTCCTTTTTCTTGTCTATTTCTATTCATCTCCACCATTACGCTTCAAGGAATTTCCGCCATTTGATTCCATATCAAATGGGATGATGGCCCTCTCAGCCTTTCTTATCGGGCATAGCTTCAGCTTCTCTTATCCTAGCGAACCTAAGATATATGTTGCAGCAGCATGCTTCATGGGGATGCATGCATATACTACAATCGCAGATCACGTCCCGGATAAACTTGCAGGACAAAAAACCTTCTCTACTGCTTTTGGGAAGAGAGCGGCCGTAGCATTCTCCTTGGCATGCTTCTTAGCAGCATACTTCTTTGGAAACTATTCACCAGAAATCAATATCTTCCTATTAATCAGCGCATCATTCATATCAACCACATTTTTCTATCCAAATGAAAAATTTTCAGAGATATCTGCAAAAATCATCTTCGTCTTAGGGATTCTCATGGCTCTGATACATTTTATCAGAAACATTTAATAAGGCCTTTGATATAAATCATTCAAAAAAGAGGGGGAAAATTGGAAACTAAGGCTATTGATTCTTATACAATAACAGCTGAGACTATTCCATTACAGATCCATATCTACAGCCAGAAAGGGTATGCGGTGCCTTTCTATCACCTTTCTTTACTCAACATAACTGATGATACAAAAAGAATCATTGAAAGAATAAGAGAGGACATAATCACCAACCTGAGCTTCAACCTTTCTGCAAAAAAAGGGAAGGAAGGAGAGAAAGAGATAAAAGAGCAGTTCAAGCAGAAGCTCAAAGAGGTCGTCAAGAGCCAATTCTCAGGTGTAGATACAGATACAATCGACATGATCACCAGCTATGTCCTTATCACTAGCCTTGGTCTTGCAGAACTTGAATTCCTTCTCCAGGATCCTGAACTCGAAGAGATTGTCATCAACGGAGCCAACATCAATGTATGGGTGTACCATAGGAAATACGGGTGGCTCAAGACAAACATAAGCTATGATGACGAGAACAAGATCAGGCATTTCGCAACACAGATAGGAAGGAAAGTCGACAAAGGGATCAGCCTTCTTCAACCTCTCCTTGATGCAAGCCTCGAGACAGGGGATAGGGTGAACGCGACATTATCTCCTGTGACTACAAGAGGGAACACGCTCACTATCAGAAAATTCGCCAAGACCCCTTGGAGCATAACCTCTTTTTTGAAGAACAAGACAGTAGATTATACTTCTGCTGCACTCATATGGCAGGCAATACAGTATGAGCTTTCCATACTCATTGTAGGAGGAACCGGTTCAGGAAAGACATCTTTCATGAACGTCCTTGCAAATTTCTTCCCTCCAAACCAAAGGATCATATCCATCGAAGATACCAGAGAACTGAAGCTTCCTGATACACTGCATTGGGTGCCTATGCAATCAAAACTTCCAAATCCAGAAGGAAAGGGAGAAATAACGATGCTTGACTGCATGATAAACACTTTGAGGATGAGACCTGATAGGATAATTGTAGGAGAAGTAAGAAAAGAGAAGGAACTTGAAGTGATGTTTGAAGCCATGCATACAGGGCATTCAGTCTACAGCACTTTTCACGCAAGCAATGTCCATGAAGCTGTTGCAAGACTCACAAACCCGCCAATAAACCTGCCTAAGCAGCTGCTATCATCCCTTGGCCTGATAGTCGTTCAGCATAGGAACAGAAGGACTGGGAAAAGAAGGACATTCCAGATAGCTGAAAT
>JAMPXQ010000086.1 GCA_023701075.1 Candidatus Woesearchaeota archaeon | reverse complement strand
CATAAGGCTGATTATTTTGGTGTGGACATAACTGATGTCGCTCTTGAGAAAGCCAGGAAGAAATGCAAGGCGAATTTCACCAATCAAGACCTGACTAAGATGAGTTTCAAAGATGAGACATTTGACTGCGTGACATGCAGTGAAGTGCTTGAACATATCTATGAATATAGGAAAGTACTAAAGGAACTGAAGAGAGTGCTTAAAAAGAACGGGCTTCTGATAATCACTTTCCCAAATGAGACCAATTGGACAATAAGCCGGTTCCTGCTCCTAAGAAGGCCTGTGAAAGTGCCAGACCATGTCAATTCATTTTCTCCTAATCAGATGAAAAAGGATGTAGGGATGCGACTGGCCAAGCAATCCAACATGCCTTTTGGGCTGCCTTTCTTCGCTTCGCTTGGAAGCCTGATGGTATTTCGAAAATAACTATAACTTTGCATCATTTTGAAAATATATATTAATCAGCATCAGCTAACTGTTCTATATGGATACAAAAAAAATACTATGGCTGATCTTTCTTCTCATATCACTTCCGTATATATTATTCGCACTTACCATCCTAGATTCTATATTGCATTATTTCAGCGGAGGGAATGAGATCTTCTTCTCTTATCCTATATTTGGTCTTTTCCAAGCCATCTATTTCTTATTAGGCAGCCCGGATGGGTTCGCCATCTTTGGCATCATTATAGGCTCATTCTTAATCTATTCAGGTCTCACTTTAGCATATTCAATATTCATGGCCATCAAGCTCAACAAACTGGAGAACAGCAAGAAGAATTTCCTAGTCATATTATTTGCAGCCTTAATCATACTTTCTCCTGCAGCGATCATTGCCATAAGCAGCGGAATCTCCAATGCCAGCCACGACAAGAGAAATAGCGACCTCCTGCTCGCACATAAAAATCTGACAATCGCCCTAGATCCTGCAGAATATTTTGAGGATGACGTAATAATCCCTGTGACAATCAGAGGATTAAGAGAAGGATATAATGAGAACAATTATGGCGGATATGATTATAATATTGAGTTCCAGCTCTATGACAAGAACAACAAAAATAAAGGCTCATTAGGGTATGAGATAATCTTTGTAAACCATACGTCACAAGGCTGGAGTTATGGGGACGCTAAGACCATAGACGGCAAAATCATGCTCAATTTCAGCATCTATGACCATATCACCAGACCTGATGAATTTGAGCTGCTTGTCACAATCACAAAATATACAAACCGTTTTTATGAAAAGCGGATAGCTGTTGAATAATATTAGACGGTACTTTTTTTCTTAATTTTTTCTTTCAGTATGTACTTAATCGTGTTTATGAGATATTCCTTCCCTAGCTTTGATTTTCCTCTTGTCCTATCCTTGAATGCTATAGGAATCTCTGATATCTTGAAATGATTCTTCCTTGCTTCATTCAGAAATGCTATCTGGTATGTGTAGCCGTGGAAATCCTTTATATCATCTTTCACTTTCTCGTATACTTCCCGTCTTATTGCCCGATAGCCAGTGCTCCAGTCGCTCTGTTTTCCTAAGAACAATGAAATGAACCTATTCCCATATATGCTTATGAATCTCCTATGAAGCGGCCAGTCCTTTGGGATAGAACCTCCTTTTATATATCTTGAACCAAGGACCATGTCATTCTCTTCTATCTTCTCTATGAACCTCCTTAGATCTTTTGGATCATGCGAGAGATCTGCGTCCATCTGGATGAACACTTTTGAACGGCAATTCTCCATGCCTTTCAGATAGGCATAGCCCAGGCCTTTCTTTTCCTTATTCATGAGCACCCTAACTTTCTTCTTCTTTGCTACTATCGCTGTACCATCGGGAGAATTGTCATCGACGACCAGGATATCTGCTTTTATGTACTTCCTAATCTTATCTATCAGAATTCCTATATTCTCTCTCTCATTATACGTCGGGATGATTATGCTAATATCTTCCTTTTGCATCATTCATCCTTATCCTTATGAGATCCTTAAACATAGAGAATGAGTGCCTGATGATCGAGACTTTGCTATTGATGTCATTTGACCATCTGACCCCTACCTCTTTCACGCTGAAGCCATATTTCCTTGCGAGATACAATAATTCTACATCAAATGAGAAACCATATACTGTCTGTTTTCGAAATATCTTTAGGCATTTCCTCTTGAATAATTTGAATCCGCACTGAGTGTCTTTTATGCCTGGCAGGATGAGGAGCCTTGTGATGAAAGGGAAGATGTTCCCTGCAAGCACCCTAAGATTCGGCTGCTGCGCCTCTATTATCGCACCATCTGCTTTCCTTGAACCTATAACTATATCAGAATCCTGCTCCAATAGATTATCCAGCTCTTCTATTGGCGTACTGAGATCAGCGTCTGAAAATAAGATATACTCCCCTGAGCTGTTTAGCGCCCCTCTTTTCACTGAGTAGCCTTTGCCCATGTTCTTGTGATTTTTCAGTATCTTCACCTTGAATCTCTTTGCTATTGATATTGTCTTATCAGTCGAACCGTCATCTACAAGAATTATCTCATGCTTCCTTCCCTTCATGAAACTTGTAATTGCCTCTAGTGTCTTACCTATCCTCTTCTCTTCATTATAGCAGGGGATTATTATCGATATCATAGTTCAAGCGTTATCCTTTTCTCTTTCTCATCAAGATCCTTTATCATCTTATGGCCTTTGAGCTTCTCTTTCATCTCAGCAAGAGTATATTTTTTCCTGGCTTTCTCCAGTTCTTTTAGCATCTCTTCAATCAGGACATAGTTTGCGTAGACTGTCTCGCCTTTCTTCTGGCTCTCTTCAATCGATCTTTCCAGTCCTTTTATCATCATCTCCTGCTGCTTGATTATTGATTCTATCTGCTTTCTTTTCTTATCTATCTTTGATTCTTCATCATCTATCTTGTCCTGCTCCTGCTTCACTGTATATATCGAATCCAGGAGCTCATTATATGTCTCTGTCTTCTTGTTTTCGCCTATAGGTGATTCATTCTCATATCCGTGCGGAGATAGGTTCAAGACCTCTTTTATAGCGTCCAAGAGATTTTTCCTTCCTTCTTCTGGCAATGCTTTTGCATTCTTGTCTATTTTCGCCATCCTACAGAGCAGCTCTGCATAATTCCCGCCAAGGCCCAGGTCTGTCGCAAGTGTTTTTACTATGTTTTCCTTGTCTGTCTTCTCCAACAGCTCTCTTAACCTTGCATCATCAAGCTCCAGCAGATTATACTCGTGACTGGGATGCTCATAGATGATGCCTGGCCTTATCATCCTTGAACCAAAGCCCTTGTATGTAAGCCCCATGATGACTTTCCCCTCTTCACAAAGGATTATGTTGCCTGGCTTGAACAGCTCTACATAGAGGGAAAGCTGCCTCTCTTTTGCGTCTAACTTGAATTCTATTATCCTCTCAAAACCTACTTGCCGTATCTCTCTTATTATGGTATTCTTGATGTGCTTTCTCATCGAAAGAGCAAATTTCCCTGATTCTTCTATGTCTGTCTTTGATTCTGAGAAATACATCATCGAAGGGAGAAGGATCCTTATGTACTTCTTTCCCATGGACGCGCTATGTGTCTGGATTATCAATGACTCATCCTGGAAGACCTTATTTATCTTTGAATGGACCAGACTTTGGAATTCTTTCATGAGAAAGTACAGATCCAGGGACGTGAGCTCTTTCATTGACTAGAAGATTACTGGAGGGTATTTATAGGTTATGGACTGATAGCATCTAGTTGCGTATTTTTTTATGTCTTTAGCCAAGTGTTTTTCTTCCTGACAGCAGACGGCCATTTACTTCGTAAATGTCCTATGCGACACCCCGTAAGGGTCACTCCCCGTCGCATCTGTGTCAAGAAAAACACAACTTAAATATTACATAACTATACCTATGTCATGGACCCTGCTTATGATAGGGAGCGCAGTCTGTATCTGAGGATAATAAGAGAGTATGCTGAGGAAGGGATAATCCCTGGACTAGTGAGAGACAAGCTATATACGGAGATACAGGATAATACTGATTATATCTTCGGATGGTTCATGAAAACAGGATCACCCAGGGCGCATGACCTTCTCATGACATGGCTTGGACTCGAAGAGAGGGTCGATGAGTTCCTTGGAGACCTTTCTGGGTATAGGATGCTCTATAATTCCATGAATAATCCAAGATACATGCCTAGCAACAATTAAATAGGCATGGCCAATCCTGATTTTATATACCTTTATTAATAGAGTTGTGTTACCAAAGGCATTATAATGAGGTCAAAATGAGAGAAGGAAAAAGCAAATTCGGCGGTAGAAGCAGTTTTGGTTCAAAAAGCAGCTTTGGCGGCAGGTCCAGGGATGGTGCCGGCAGAGGAAGATCCAGGGATGATGGAGACAGGGAAGAGAGAGGCGGCAGCAGAGGCGGCGGAAGAAGCTTTAGCAGCGGCAGGAGCTTTGGCGGCGGCGGAAGGAGCAGCTTTGGCGGAAGCAGAGGCTTTGGCGAGAGGAAGAGGCTTGAGATGCATCAAGGTGTATGCGACAGCTGCGGCAAGGAATGCGAAGTGCCATTCAAGCCTACTGGTTCAAAACCATTATTCTGCTCTGATTGCTTCAGGAAGAAAGAAGGCGGGAACGACTCAAAAAGCGAAAGCAGCCCAAGCAAGTCCTTCACTTATGAGCTTGATGTAATAAACATGAAGCTTGATAAGATAATGAAGAAGCTAGAGATCGAATAATCATTTCTTATTTACTTCTTTTTTTGTCATCTTCATCAAATCTTTTCTTGTGAACAATCTGAAATATCCGCTCACTATCACGACTACGAAGACTATGAGATAGACTGTGTCATATGCAAATGAAAGCTCTGAGACTGCCTGGATGCCCAGTATCCCTTCTACAAAGAGTATCATCCTTATTATGAACGCTGTCAGCATCACTGCAGCTGCCCCGCTGAATAAAGGCGAGGGAAGATTGAATGGCATATGGAGCTGGAAGAATACATCTGCTATCATGAAGAATATTGACATCATAATCAAGGAAAATAGGTTGGCATCTATGAAATCCACAATCAGCGGATAGATAGGGATATCGATGCTCACCTTATTTAGTACGAAAACTATCAACAGGAAGACGAGAAAGCCGATGAACCAGTTGAATATTATCCTTGGGATGAGCTTCATGATACCAAATAACCTAAAGCTAGTATAAGAAGGTTATGATATTTGTGAACTACTAAAGGGAGAGCTACCACCACATCTCGTCTGATATCTCTGCAAGGACCCAGCCAGTATTTGGCATCTTATCTACTATATATCCTTTTAGGATATCAGGTGTCTCTATCTCACCTGCAAAGCTTCCGTATTTTGGAGGCTTAATCAAGGCTACAGCATGAATGTATTTATCATCCCAGACATTGACATCTATATCCATCCTTATAAGATCTCCTGCTTGTCTTGCTTTTTCGTGGTTTCCAGAGTAGTTTATGCATATCTTATAGATCTCCAGGTGTTTCTTTGCCACCAGGTCTGAAAGCTCTTCATCTGTTATGAACTGCATAATCTTCTATGGAGAAGGATGTTATTTTTAAAGGATTTGGGGAGGCTGATATGATCCTAAAGTTTTATATATACACAATATATCACAAAACATCACAAAAGGTGATTTTATGCCAGAGATAAGGCTTGAGATTGATGATTATACTGCAAGAGTGCTTGATGTCGTAAAGGGGAAATTCGGGCTCAAGAACAGGAGCGAGGCCCTGAACCGGTTTGCCATCGAGAAAGGGAGCGAATATCTTGAACGGAAACCGAGCGAGATGGTGCTCAGAGAAATAGATGCTGAATACAGTTCACATATGAAGAAGCATGGGCTGCGAAGCATGAGCAAAGAGAAGCTTGATGAGATACTCGGCCTGAAAGATGTTTAGATTCGACATAACCGAAAGGCTTGAGAAGAAGCTGAGGAAGCTAGGCAAGAGAGACAAGATACTTGCTGAGATATTCCGGCGGAAGGTCATGGAAATAATTAACCAAGATAAGAAGACCATCAATTCATACAAGAACCTGAAATCGCCTATGAATGAATATAAACGGATACATCTCACAGACAATTTCATATTGCTCTTCAAGGCTGATTTGGAAAAAGAGCATATACTATTCATGGACATATTGCACTGGGATGACGCT
>JAMPXQ010000085.1 GCA_023701075.1 Candidatus Woesearchaeota archaeon | reverse complement strand
TTGTATTTATTTATAAAAAATACCTTGATTAATCCATCACCGCGATTTCTTGTTTTTTTCAGTAACCTTTATATTCTATCTTCAGATTAGTATTCTCGGTGGGTATACAATCGAGATAATCTCAGACTTGCATCTGCATTCTAAATATTCAAGGGCCTGTTCAAAGGACCTGGACATCTCAAACATGGAGAAATATGCCAGGATAAAAGGTGTGGGTCTCATGGGCACCGGCGACTTTCAGCATCCTAAATGGCAAAAAGAGCTCAGAGAGAATCTGATAGAGGATGGCAGCGGGATACCTAAGACAAAGACCGGCTATCCGTTCATGCTCACATCTGAGATCTCGCTCATCTATTCACAAGGCGGCAAAGGAAGAAAGATCCATAACGTCATCTGGGCAAAGTCCCTTGATGTAGCGTCTCAGGTGTCAGAAGCACTTCTAAAAAGAGGCAGGATAGATTATGACGGCCGACCTATATTTGGCATGTCATGCCCTGAATTTGTCGAGATGATGAAAGAAGTGGATAAGGATATAGAGATAATTCCTGCCCATATCTGGACACCATGGTTCGGGCTCTTTGGAAGCAACGGCGGGTTTGATTCGGTCAAGGAAGCATTCCAGGAAAAAGAAAAAGAGATCCATGCCATGGAAACCGGCCTTTCATCAGACCCGGAGATGAATTGGAGGCTCTCGCAGCTTGATAGGTATTCGCTCATCAGCTGCTCAGATTCACACAGCTACTGGCCATGGCGGCTTGGAAGGGAAGCGACAGTATTTGACCTCAAAGAATTGACATATGATAATATAATAAAAGCCATAAAGACAAAAGAAGGATTGAAAGGTACTATAGAAGTTGACCCAGGCTATGGCAAGTATCACTGGGATGGGCATAGGAGCTGCGGTGTTTTTCTGAGCCCAAAAGAAGCTAATAAACTGAATAAGATATGCCCCAAATGCGGCCGCCCTCTGACTATTGGAGTAGAGAATAGAGTAGAGGAATTAGCTGACAGACCATTTGGATACCATAAGGACAACGCTCCAGAATATAAGAAATACATACCATTATCAGATATAATCTCCGCAGTGAAAGGGAAAGCAGTTGCGACAAAGACTGTATGGGAGACATATTATAAGATAGTCGGAAAGTTAGGCAGTGAATATGATATCCTAAGGACAACCCCAAAGACAGAGCTAGAAAAATACCTGGATGAGACGATGGTTGATGCAATAATCAGAAGCAGGAACCAGGAGATAAGGGTCATCCCCGGTTATGATGGTGTATACGGCGTCCCGGTGTTTGATGAGACAAAAGACCTTCCAAAGCATGCTGTCACAAAGATAGAGAATAAGCAATTAGGACTTCAGGAGTTCTTTGCATAAGGACATATAAGACTTATAATATCAGTTATATAAACAAAACAATAAAACAAATTAGATAGAGTGAATCATTTCTTCCCTATGACCTTGACCCCGTTCATATAAGGCCAGAGCGCCTTAGGCACATTTATGCTGCCATCCTCGTTCTGGAAATTCTCCATGATTGCAACAATCGCCCTTGACGTAGCAATCGCAGTCGAGTTGAGCGTATGCGTAAGTTTCCTCTCTCCTCCTTCATCGTACTTTGCGCCAAGCCTCCTTGCCTGGTAATCAGTACAGTTACTGCAGGAAACTACTTCCCTATATTTCTGCTGCACAGGCATCCATACCTCGATATCATATTTCTTTGCTGCAATGCTCCCCATGTCTCCGGTGCATACATTGACAACGTGATATGGCAACTCTAGTTTTTCAAAGACCTCTTCAGCTGCCTTCAGCAGCTCTTCATGTATCTTCCATGAATCTTCCTGCCTGCAGAAGACGAACTGCTCTATCTTATTGAACTGATGCACCCTAAAAATACCTTTAGTGTCCTTGCCGTGGCTTCCTACTTCCTTCCTGAAGCAAGGCGATATTCCGGCATATTTGAGAGGGAGCTTCTTCACATCGATGAGCTCATTCATGTGATAAACGCCTATAGAATGCTCGCTTGTCGCAATCAGATAAAGGTCTTCTCCATCAATCTTATACATCACTTCTTCAAAATCAGCCATGGAGGTCATTGTCTCATAGGCCCCTCTCCTGAGCATATAAGGCGGCTCCATGAGGATGAAACCTTTGCTATGCAGGTGATCAAGCGCAAATTTCAAGAGAGCATAATCAAGCATGACCAAGTCATTTTTCAAATAATAGAACCTGGCTCCTGCAACGTCTCCGGCCTTTTCTGTGTCTCCAAGATCCTTCTCAGCCAGTATGTCCACATGGCTCTTAGGCTCGAACTTGAATGTCGGTTTCTTGCCCCATTCCTTTATCACCTTATTCTCAGAATCATCCTTTCCTACTGGCACAGTATCATGGAGGATATTAGGCAATTCCATCATGATACCATCCACTTCAGCCTTGAGTGCCAATGTCTTCTCTTCCTCTTTCTTTATCTTATCAGGTATGTCCTTGACCTCTTTGAGCTGTTTTTCTGCGTCTTTCCCCTGTTTCTTGAGGCTGGCAACCTCTGCGCTTAATACATTCCTCTGCCGTCTTAAATCTTCAGAAACAAGCAAGGATTCCCTATATTCCTTATCAGCCTTTATGACTCTCTCAAGTTTTTCAAGCAGGTCTGGCCTGTTCCTTTTCTCTAAATCTTTCTTGACAATATCCGGATTCTCCCTTATAAGTCTGATATCTAGCATAAAATCACCTTGAAGATTAGCTATCTTGTATTATTTTTAAAGGTTTTGACAAAAAAACTAGATTGATTTTATCATCCTGGGAAGGATGAAAGGGACGATGAACGACGTGATGAGCGCCATTGCAGAGATAAGGGAATACTGGGAGACTGTAAGGATTCCGCCAGATAGGCCGATTGAAGCGACAATGAGTGCAACTTCTCCTCTTGGAGCCATGCCGACACCAATAACAAGAGATTCCTTCAGTTTGATGCCTGAGGCAAATGCCATGATGCCGCACCCGATTATCTTGCTTAGCACTGCAAGTGCAGTTATGATAATTATAGGAACAATATTGCTCAGTATTGAACCGATATCCACGATAAGCCCAAGCGAGATGAAGAATATCGGCATGAACATATATTCAAGCCCGAATGTCTTCTCTTCAAGGTTTGCCAGGTTCTTGCTCTTGTTTAGGACGATGCCTGCAATGAAAGCACCAATTATCACTGATAGCCCTATTGATTCTGCAACATATCCCATGAAAAGCATATATGCAATGCTTATCAGAAAGCGTTTGACACCCATATCTTTCCTATCTATGTATTCAATTATGAATTTGCCTGTCACGATGGCGCCTAGGATGAAGATTGCTGCAAGCACCAAGGTCATAAAGACTGATATGCCTTCCCCTGGTCCTCCTGCCATGCTTTTCACGACTGAGAGCAGCAGCAATGCCAAGATATCATCGATTATCGCAGCTCCAATTATTACCTCAGAGAATCTTTTACTTAGCACATCCATGTTCTTTAAGATGGCGACTGTGACACCGACACTTGTCGCTGCAAGCGCTGCGCCCATGAACATTGCATAGCTGAAATTATCAGAGCCGACTGCAAAAAAGTAGCCGACTGCAAAAGGGACTATTATTCCGGAGATTGCAACAAGCAGGTTCACTTTAGAGAATACCTTATCCACCTTGCTGTGAAGGCCGACCTTGAACAGCAGGATTATAGCGCCAAGTTCAGAGAACACCCTTATCACTTCATTGGAAAAACTAGGGAATGATGGGACGACCTTGCCTATGACGCTTGGGCTTAATAGCATGCCAAGGATCATCAAAAGGACTACGTTCTCCATCTTGAAATAAAGCACAGCTGCCTCTGCAAGGACAGCAACAAGGAGCAGGAAGACTATCTCAAAGAGAATCTTCCTGTTTTCAGAGACATGCCCTGCAAAGCTGTCTTTGGCGACATAGATTATCAATACTATAAACAATATGCCTATAAGGAAGCTTGCTGTCCTATAGAAATGCTCTTCAAATTTCAGAACAGGCTTTTTTGGCTTCTCCATGAAGACTAGGATTAATGATAGATATATATACATTATTATATATAGTATGACCTAAAATAGTATGACCTAAGATTAAACTAAGATTATGACATAGATTAATATCAGAGATGTCGATTAACAAAATTAACTAGGAGTCAAATGTTTGGGAGAAAATGCCTGCCTTTGAAGGGTATATAAAGCTTCCTGTCAACCCGGTTTCATCATATATAAAGCTTTTCCAAAAAAAATGCCAAAACCAAAATATGAGATTTTGTTCACTAGTAAGTTACTACTGGCCGAAAGTTTTGAAACCAAGCGTTTTAGACCTTCTAAGATTTGGTTTGGAGCATTCTACATTGTTCATTGCGAAAACTTTATAAAGTGATTTTATCCCACATAGCTTAATACAGTATGTTTACAGAGATGACAGCGGTTAAATTGTGAAGTGATTGAGTAAATACGTTCAAAAAAAAAGATATTAACACGGAGGTGTTAAGTAAATGGAAACAAAAACGTGGGCAAAGAGAGTTGCTGCCGTAACAACGGGAGCCTTGATGCTCGGTGCAACATTGATGGGAGCCATGGCATATGACCTAAAGGATTTCCCAGCCCCATTCGTAGCGAATGGAATGTTAAGCGACACCGTGATCGTCGTAGGCGCAGCAGCCGACACTGCAGACGTTCTAGGATCTGTGGATATTGCAGCAGCACTACAAGCAGCAGCAAAGACACCAGCAGGATCTGGAACAACAACAGAAGCAACAGCAACAGCTGGAAAGAAGATAGACAAGTCAGGAGATGCATTCAACTACAATGAAGACATCTATGATGTAGTCCCTGAGACATTTGACGAAGGAGATCTACCAGAACTATTGGCTGATGTAGAGTTCAACGATAACGAAGGAGAGAACACACAGGATGAGGATTACTCACAGGAACTGTCCTTCACAAACGGAAACGCAGAGTTTGTATTTGAGACACCAGATGACGGTGTTGCAGGCAACTACGTCAAAGTAACAGACGGAGCAGGCCTATACACATACACACTTGAGTTTGACAGTGCCATTGATTATGACACAGCAGACGCAGAAGACGATTTGGTAGGAACAAAGCTCGAGATAATGGGCAAGACCTACACAATAACTGACGTAAGCCTAGATAACTCAGACTTCATCGACTCAGTAACAATGGTCGCTGGAGACAGCACAGTATGGTTAGCTATGGACCACCCATTGGAATTCGGCGGAGACACAATCACAGTTGTCGACGTTGCAGACGATGGAACAAAATGTGGAGTAGACGTCAACGGCCATGTTGAATGGGTTTCAGAAGGAACAACAAGCGACGCTTTCCCTTCAGACCTATCAGTCGGTGTACTTGAAGCAGTCGAGACAGCCTCAGAAGGCGGTAACGCATGCGAACTCAGTTTGGGCTCAGCCGAACTCCTCTTCACAGAAGGAGACGAAGTTGACATGAACGGAGAACTCATCGACGGAACAACTGTTGATTTCACACATGACGCAGCAGGCGAATGGACAGGATTCACTGTTACATACGAAACAGAATTCGATGGATCAGATGATGTCTACCTAGCAGCAGGCGACGCATGGACAGACCCAGTCTTTGGAACATTCAAGGTGCACTTTGCAGGCGTGAATGCAAACTACGAAGACATGGCATGGTCAGCAAGCGGAGACGACGCAACATTTACCTTCACAAACAACGATGGTAAAGATGTTGAAGTTGCATGGCACAGAGAGACAGGAACAACACTAGGCCTAGGATGGGCAGACGATGAACCACTATTGTTGCCAGGAGAAAACTCATCAGCAGTTGTCTTTGACACAACAGACCTGACAAATGTTAGGATGCTTTACACAACAAGCGGTGGAGAAGCACACGTCCTTAGAGTAAAAGCACTAGACTGCGAAGACTCAACAAAGAACACAACAGACATCTACGACGAAACATATGACAGATATGTTGTCGAAGATAAGGAAGTTGTCTGTGATGACACATTCAATGTCATTGCACTGGGTTCACTAGGTTCAATCAACTTGAGCATAAACTCAGCAGCAACAGTTCTTAAGTACGACGATGATGCAGACACAGGAGACGGTACACCTGAATCAGAATTCGAAGGAACCTTCGTATTCAACAACACAGGTCTATCCTTCACTGAGAAAGACGGCGACGAAG
>JAMPXQ010000084.1 GCA_023701075.1 Candidatus Woesearchaeota archaeon | reverse complement strand
CTTTCTCTATCCCGATCACACAGCTCTCTTTTATGCATTTTTCATCATCAAGCACCTTTTCGATGTCTTCTGGGTAGACATTCAGTCCATTTGGCTTTAGGATCATATTCTTTATCCTGCCACGAATATAGAGATTCTCATCTTCATCAAATTCTCCGATGTCGCCGGTCTTTAGCCACATCCCTTCAAATATCTTTTTTGTCGCATCAGGGTTCTTGAAATATCCTTTTGTGATATTCTTCCCGTTCGCCAGTATCTCATTGTCTTTTCCTAGTTTCAGCCTAACGCCAGGTATCTTTTTCCCGACACTTCCTAGCACGCGTTCATTCTCTTTTGTGACAGTGAGGATAGGCGAAGCCTCAGTGAGGCCATAGCCTTTAAGGACTTTTACGCCCATTGCTTCCCAGAACCTTTCAGTCTCAATAGGTATAGACGCAGCACCGCAGATGAAATGTTTTAGATTGTTTCCAAGTCCCTTGTGGACTCTCCTAAAAAGCATCCGGCGTAGGAAGATAGGCATATGATAGCCTATGTCTACAATCCTCTTGATGTCTCCGGCTCGTTCTTCTATTCTTCTTTGGAAAAGTATTAGGAATGCAGGGACAGTCACTATCGCAGTAATCTTCTCTTTTTTCATCACCTTCACTATCTCAGAAGACATCCTTGATTTGAGATGGACAGTGCTGGCACCTCCCTCAATCAGGCCAAGGAATCCGGCTACCTGCTCAAATACATGGCTCAGCGGAAGGATGGATATAAGCCTGTATCTTCTTGTTATCTTGATTATATTTAGGACAGAAGTCAGGTTGCTATGGATATTATCATGGGTCAGCATGACTCCTTTAGGGTCCCCTGTCGTTCCGGAAGTGAACAGTATCTCAAGCAGGTCATCATCAGCCACATCTGGATCTGCCTTCCCGGGCCTTTTAGGTAACAGGATGTCATCAAGCTCTTCAATATTGACTCTTTTTAGTCCAATTATCTTATGTATCGAAGTCACAATCATCTTGCATCTTGTTTTCGCATAGAACTTCTTTATGAGTTCAGGCGAAGACGCATAATCTATCGGGACAAGCGTGACTCCATGGAACATGCATCCTAGGAACACATAGAAATATTGCGGGGAGTTGTAAGTGCATACAGAGATGCAGTCTCCTTTTTTTATGTTGTTCTCTTTGAGGAAGGTTATGAACTTGAGAGCAAAGTCAAGAATCTTTCTATAAGAATATCGTCTATATACAAAATCCCCTTTGAAAGTCACAAAAAGCCTGTCTCTATGCTTTTCCATGCAGGATATTATATGAGAATTAAGTACAGACATCTGATTTAGTAATAATGCTGTTTTTTTAATTGTATTGTTAGAGCAGATAAGTTAAAAAATATTCAAATAAATATACTATTAATAAGTAGTAACAAAATAGAAAGATTTATATACCTAAATGCAATCAATAGGTTTATGGTAAGCCTAAGTACTCCATTAAAGGATCTATTGGATTATGATTCACTTTTGCAAGCAATGGGCTTTGTAGTGTCACAAGCAGGGATTAGTTTAATGCGCGAACCTCATCTTCATGATAAAGAATGGATAGATATTTTAACACTAAGGATGGAGCAAATCAGATCAGGAAAAACGACAATTGGGGACTATTTAGGTATGAAAGAACATGAATCTCCTGTGATAGATAGATCATATTTAAAGGGGATTTCAGTAGAAAAAATGGCGGCTGGATTGATGGAGATGGGAGTAGGTTACCCTTTTTTTCCGGCAGATTATGCTTTGCTTCCAATTATATATTCTGTGAATGCGCTTGGATTCAATAAGGATGAGCATATAGGAGACAAAATAAATTTTCAAAGTGAGCATTATCTAAAATCTAATGGTAGGCTTCTTACGCAAGATTCTTGTATAGGCCACGTAAGAGTTGTTAATAGGGCAATGTATTATTCCGATCATGATGACAAACAGGTTGTGAGAAGCGAAGATTACGTATTGCTTCCAGAACTGCATTCCGGCATGTTAAGTTTAGCATACAGGCCAGGCGAATCAGAGAAAAAACAGCTTATAGAAGAGCTGGTTGAAGAAATGAAGAATTATACTAATCTAGATATTAAATCTTCTCCAGCACATGGTCTAAATTATTATGTGATAACCGGCAAATCATGGGGTCAGCTGAATGCAAATAACGATTATCCTATTGTTGTTACAGACTCAGATTATTTAAAGAAAGCACAACATATTCAAGATGCCGCAGGTGAAGCTTGGTTGAGCATCATTAGGTCTATCAATACAGTTGCTGCAAGGCATGGCAGGAACGATCTTTTGGTAGATGAATCTTTGATTGATAGGATAAAAGATTATTCTTTGAATAGCAGATATAATTCTATATTCACTCATGGCCTATTTGCTTCAGGACATGCAGATATAGACAATCATCATACAGCTGGTCATTCTGATTCATATCATCACCACTAAGGACTTTTTTAGTTAGATTCTCTCTATTTTAGTGTTCAATTTAGGTCTTTATTCAATGCCTTCTGCGATAGCTTTATAAACCGTATATATTTCCATTCTCTCATATGGCAAAACATCACGCTGGATTCAGGAGAAAGACAAGAGGGATACTCAGTAAGAATTTCAAGAGAAAGGGCAAGATTTCTCTGAAAGCATTCTTCCAGGAGCTCAAAGAAGGGGAAAAGGTCGTCTTGAAAGCAGAACCTGCATACCAGAATGGTATGTATTATCCAAGGTTCCATGGGAAAGGCGGAATGATAATGGGTAGGCAAGGGCATTGCTATAAGGTGCTCATCCAAGACGGAAAGAAAGATAAGCTTCTTTTGGTACATCCTGTACACCTAAAGAGGTTTTGAAAAAATGAACCCAAAGATACAAGAAGAAGTCCCAATAAACGTCTATATCCTGAAAAAAGAGATTTCTAAGATCCAGAAGAGGGATACAGAGCTTTCACTCAGGGCAGGAAAGACAGAGGAATACCTAAATCTTTTTACACCTCTCAAGCAGAAGGATGCTGAAGACCTTGAAGAAGAATTAAGGAAGATGGAGATCCCTAGGTTCAAGGAGATCCATATCATGAAGGTTGTAGATACGCTTCCTGAAAGCGTTGAAGAATTGAAGATAATAATGCAGGGATATGCATTGACTCTCACAAAAGAGAACATGCAGAAAGTTGTTGATGCTGTGAATAAGCACCTTCATCAAAAGTAAAGTTTATATATTTCTTTCTTATATTGGTGTTGATGATGGATAAAGAAGAATATGCAATAGTACTGGACTTTCTGCAGAATGGGTATTCATTTGATAATACTCCTAGCTACAAGAAGACAGCGATAGTCCAAGCTCTGGGCAAGGATCACTTGGGGCTACTAGAGATAGTGCCGAAGAAAGAGGCGAATTTTGTGCTTCATGAGGAAGTGTATATAGGTGAAGGGAAGAGGGAGAAGATCCATCATGTCAATGGAAAGCTTGAAGCAAATAAGCTGACTCCGACAGCAAAAGGAGAGCTTGAATTCGTGGTGAAGGCAATAGTCATAAAGAATGAGCAGAAGTTTGTAGATTTCTTCAACAAAGCACCTCCTTTGACTACAAGGATGCATGTCCTTGAGCTCCTTCCAGGCCTAGGCAAGAAGCACATGTGGGAGATAGTCGAAGAGAGGGCAGTCGAGCCTTTCAAGAGCTATGAAGATATAAGGAAAAGGATAAAGCTCATGCCGGACCCAATAAAGATCTTGGTGAAGAGGATTGTCTCAGAAGTCTTGGGTGCAGAGAAATATAACATCCTGAGCGGAAGATAACTCCTTTTTTAGTTCTATTTTTTTAAAAGTTTACCTCTCTAGATTATTAGCTATCTGCACAGATTTTTAGCTCTATTTGACAAAAGATTAGAACCAGATTTATTCTATCTGGACAGTATTATTGTAATAATACCACTTGTTTGCGTATCCCACAAGTTCCACAGCATCTATCTCATTCCATTCAGGCAGTTCAGTGTCTAGAGTGACTCTTACCGTATCTGTCTTGAAAGGAGTCATATTTAGTGAGATGTTCCCTTCCATTGCAAAGAATCTCTTTTCAAAAAAACCAGGGCAGTCCTTATGCCTCCTGTTATCTATCCCTTCCCATAGCGTAAAGTAATTGTCACCATCCTTAAGTTCAAGCTTGATGATGGTCCCTGGATTTAGGGATTCCTTGACTCTCACTTGTGAGACATGCACTTCATCATAATACTTAAGTTCAATCCATTGCAGGCCGTCATCCGCGTCTTCAGGAGCCCAAGCCTTCATGTCATCCATGCATTCACTGACATCAGGTTCTCCTGTTGCAGCCGTCGGGCTTTGGTCATCCCTATTTGCCCCATATTTCCCGCCAGCAGAGCTGCTGGCCTCTGCGCTTACAGCCCACTGCCTGATCTCTTGAGGAAGGATTGGTCCATCGTCTTTCTTGAAAAGCGTGCACGAGCTTAAGATGATCACAAAAAGAATGGCAAAGAAGGCATTTTTGTTCATGCTGTTCTCATTTATTTTTTGGTATATAAATTTTTGTAAAATGATCTTTTTTGGTTCTCTTTTAATGATTTCGATAAGTTTTTAATATGAAAAATGAAGAAAAAAGTGGTAGATATTTGATATATTTTTTCCTCTGAAAACACAGAAAAGCTAATAAATTAGTTCGACCGAAAGATTTAAAAAGGTTTTCACAGTCTTATTTAAAATACTTTCGTGGGGTGAATGCATGGTTGATAAAGAATATGTAAAAAAATGCCCTGAATGCGGGGGCGGAAATCTGTTTCATAATAAGGACAAGGGAGAAGTCATCTGCAAGGATTGCGGTCTTGTCGTCGAAGAGAAGATGGTCGATTTCGGCCAGGAATGGAGGGAGTTCGATTCAGAGCAGAATGACGCAAGGAGAAGGACAGGAGCTCCGATAACCTATACACAATATGATCAGGGTCTTGGTACAGAAGTAGGGAGGAAAGCAGACTTGTATTCCCTGGCAAACAAGACAAAAAACAAATTCTTCAGGCTCAGGAAGTGGCAATATAGGATTTCTACGGCTATTGAGAGGAACTTAAAGCTGGCACTTGCAGAGCTAAAAAGAGTCTCGTCTTATCTGAAGCTGCCAAAATCAGTTGAAGAAGAAGCAGCAAGGATATATACTCTTGCAGTACAGAGAGGCTTGGTCAGAGGAAGGTCGATGGAATCAGTAGTTGCAGGCGCACTTTACGCTGCATGCAGAAGGCATGAAGTCCCTAGGACCCTGGATGAGCTCTCAGAAGCATCAGGTATTGAGAAGAAAGAAGTAGGAAGGACATATAGGTTCATCACAAGGGAGCTTCAGATAACAATCCTTCCAAGCAACCCTATAGATTATATCCCGCGGTTCTCAAGCTCTCTTAAGCTTACACCAAAGACCCAGAGCAAGGCTGTAGAGATAATCGAGATGGCACAGGGCCAGGAACTCACTTCAGGAAGAGGTCCGACAGGCATTGCAGCAGCGGGTCTTTATGTCGCAGCTCTCATAAACGGAGAGAAGAGGACGCAGAGGGAAGTCGCAGATGTTGCAGGAGTCACAGAAGTCACCATAAGGAACAGGTACAAGGAACTTCTGGAGAAACTCAAGCTTGAGGATGAATTAAAGAAGCTCAAGAAGAAGATGAAGGAATGATTTATATATAACTTTTTTACCTTATTTCTGATGTCAATAGGTATGTATTATATCAAGGATTCCTCTGCAGAAGCAGTGGTGGATGCACTTAAAAAAAAGAGGATTTTTTCTGATTTGTGTTTTGAAGGAATAGATTTAAACACTCTGGATTCTATGGAAGATGAAGAGATTTCACTTGGACTTTCGGGGTTGCCTAAGTACAGTTCACTGATCTGGGGAGAGGGTGAAATGCATCATACATCTCTTGCAATGTCGCCAAAAGCTAAGTTTATAAAATCTGTCGACGATGGACACAGTGACTATTTTGATTTTTCATCACGCGATTTAAATCCGTTATATGCAACGCATAATTCCGTTTTAATGAATCTAAATCCAAACGTTATAGAGATAGAATCATTAGGCAGCGGATATATCATGTTTTCTGATTCTGTTTACAAGAAAAATAAGGCTATTAGCTTTTTTAGGCAGAAGTTTCCGGGAAGGCTTTCTGCAGGATATGAATCATTTAGGGTTCATAAAAGCATAGATTTTGATGTCTTGCATGGGTTTCCAGCCAGGACTTATTACCAGGATTGTGATGGTG
>JAMPXQ010000083.1 GCA_023701075.1 Candidatus Woesearchaeota archaeon | reverse complement strand
TGCCACTGAATTGAGCGAAGCAATAGCGCCGCTGTGATCCCTTCCATGCATAGGGTTTGCTCCAGGTGCAAACGGTTCTCCTGCTTTCCTCCCATCAGGTGTTGCTCCTGTCTTATGTCCATATACTACATTTGCAGTGATTGTAAGGATTGACATTGTAGGCTTTGCATTCCTATAGATGTAATGCTTGGATAGCTCATTATAAAAGTCGACAGCTACTTCTCTTCCGATGAGGTCTACCCTATCATCATCATTCCCATATTTAGGATAGTCTCCTTCTATCTCAAAACTCGTTGTTATGCCATAGCAGTTCCTTATCGCTTTCACTTTTGCATATTTGATGGCAGAGAGGGAATCTGCGACAACTGAAAAACCTGCAATCCCAAAAGCCATAGTCCGTTCAACATCGCTGTCGATCAGAGCCATCTGAGCTTTCTCATAATAATACTTGTCATGCATGTAATGTATGATGTTCATGGTATTGACATACATCTCAGCAAGTTTTGATGTGGTCTTCTTGAATTTCTTCATCACATCATCATAGTCCAGGTAGCCGTCCTTTGTCTGTTCTATCCCTTTCACCACTTCGACTCCTGTTATCTCATCTTTCCCCATGTTTATGGCATAGAGCAGTGCCTTTGCGATGTTGCATCTTGCTCCGAAATACTGCATGCTCCTCCCTAGTTTAGTATAAGAGACGCAGCAGGATATCCCATAATCATCGCAGTCCCAAGTCTTCTCCATCAGGTTGTCATTCTCATATTGTATTGAAGAGGTTTCAATAGAGACTTTTGCGCAGAACCTCTTGAAAGGTTCAGGCAATTTTTCAGACCAAAGGACAGTGAGATTAGGTTCTGGCGAAGGCCCTAGGTTATAGAGCGTCTGCAAAAATCTATAAGTGGTCTTTGTGACCTTATGCTTCTTGTCATTCCACATCCCTCCTAAAGTCTCTGTGAGCCAGGTAGGGTCTCCTGCAAAAAGCTGGTTATATTCATCCATCCTAAGATGTCTGACAAGCCTCAGTTTTATGATGAACTGGTCTATCAGTTCCTGCGCCTCTGCTTCATCCAGTTTCCCTTCTTTCATATCCCTCTCTATATAGATATCAAAGAATCCGCTTACATTCCCTAGGCTCATTGCAGCTCCATCTTGCTCTTTAAGTGCAGAGAGGAATGCAAAATAAGTCCATTGTATTGCTTCCCTGGCATTTCTTGCAGGGCCGCTTATATCAAAACCATAAGATTTAGCCATCTCTTTCATCATGCCAAGGGCTTTTATCTGCTCACTTATCTCTTCCCTAAGCTTAATCTTGTTCTCATTCATCTCTCCGACTAGGAGAGATTTGTCAAGCTCTTTCTCATAGATTAATTTATCAATCCCATAGAGTGCGACTCTCCTATAGTCCCCGATTATCCTGCCTCTTCCATAATTATCAGGTAGACCTGTCAATATCCCTTGCTTCCTCATCTCCTTCATCTCAGGAGTGTATGCATCAAAGACACCATCATTATGGCTCTTTGTGTATTTCGTGAAAAGCTCGACAACTTTCGGGCTCAGTGTCTTCCCATGCTGGAGGCATGCGCTTTCAACAACCCTCATCCCGCCATATGGTTTAATCGCTCTCTTCAAGGGTGCATCAGTCTGCAGTCCGAAAACGACTTCCAGTTCTTTGTTTATATATCCGGGATCATGGCTGGTTATGGAAGAGATGGTCTCAGTGTCTATATCTAAGACACCTCCATTTTTTACTTCCTGCTTTATGAGGTCTTTGCAGATGTTCCAAAGCTTTATGGTGCGCTCAGTAGGGCCTTTCAGGAACGATGGCTCTGCGTCAAAAGGGGTCAGGTTATTATAGATGAACTGCCTGACATGGATGTTCTTTGGTGATGTTGCGTTATTCTCAGGTCGGGATTCAAAAGTAGTCATGCTTTCCATTTTGATATATGCTCTGGGAAATGCAGTTTTTAAATTTTATCATTTAAGTTTTATCCCAAATCTCATCATAGTCACTATTTTGTATCAAAGAAATTCATGGAAAATATTTGTCAAGATGCGTCTTTTCTGATAAGGTAATTCCTAATCTTCTAGCATCTTACTTATCTTATCAAGAAGCCATCTAATGCCTATGACAATCACGATGCTTAGGCATGCAGCTATCCCTAGTCCTCCACCATATCCATTGAAGAACCTGCTAGAATAGACAAATAATGTCCCAAATATTGCTCCGGATGCCATCATCCATGGGGCGGAATCTATGATCCTTCTGGATGTCATTCCGGCAAATGATGCGCCGAAGAAAACTAAAGGTATGGTGTTGGAAAGGCCATTTGGGAGTTCCATGATGAAGAGCTTGAAAAGTAAGCCTATAGCAAATGAAGGTATAGTGGATGCTCTTATCGGCCCTAGCTTTAGCCTGGTGTTTAGGACATATGTGGTGAGCGCTCCGATTACGCCAGTGGATATCAATATCGATTCTTCTATCATCAGAACACCCCTATGATGGATGCAAAAAGCATTATCACTGTCACAGCGCCGCATACTCCCCCAAATGCTATTGTCCCTAGTTTTCCGCCTTCGCCGTCAAATGCATCTTCTGTCATATGATATAGCACACCAGAGAATAATCCACCTAGGGTCACAAACACTGGATGCAATATTATGAATGTGCTGCTCATCCCTACAAAAGTCCCGCAGTAGACGGCAGGAGAATGATCCTTCATCCTATCATTCATGCTGCATAGTATATAGGAAGAAAGCCCTACAAGGCTTGAACTGATGACAGGTCCTAGGCTTGTATAGCTAGAGAGAGCATATGTCAATACAGCGCCGGTGATGGAAGCAGACATTGTGGCTATAATGTTATGTCTTTCATCATAGTTGATGTGGTTCAGGCGCATATCATATGTTTTTTTCAGTCCGATTATAAGGAAGATTGCAAAAGAGAGGAGCAGTGCTAGGATATACAAGTTAGGGTTAGTGTCAATGATCTTTTCATAGATATTTGTGCATAGGAACAATACCAGCAGGCTTCCAAGGACGATGAATCCTATCTTAGATGTTTTGCTGTCAGCATATTTTATTTCCAGCATAGATATTTATCAGTTCAGAAGAAGTATTTAATATTAATGGAACTGTTAACGCACATTTATGCTTAGTATCTTCTCTTTTGCTGCATCTATGAATTTCATCTCATCAGCCTTATCAAGTATTGCGCCTGCAGCATTCTTATGTCCGCCGCCTTCACCAGGGACTTTCTCAAGTATATCCTTTATGATGTCCCTAAGGTCAATCTCATGATTCCCCTTTATTCTTAGTGAGGCCTTTATCTTATCTCCGTCATACGCAAGCGAGAGTATTATCGTGCCGTCCATTATCTCATTGTTGTTGGAGAGTATTGACGCAAGCGTCCCTATTATTGTCGGCCTCACCTTGTCTTTTGCATTGAGTATTATGAATCTCTCATGGTATTCCTTGCTCCCTTCAAGCCATTTGAGGCCTTCTACAAGCTCTTTTCTGTATTCTTCAAGCACTTTCACAGCGTCTTCCTTGTTCTTTCCCATGCAGGCCATGACTCCGATTGTCGCCTTGTCCATCCTTCCGCAAGCATTTAGGAGCGTAGAATATTCTCTTACATCCTTCATATGGTCTATGCTCTCTTTTGGGAGCATGTATCTCTGCCTGAATATGTCTTCTGGTTTCTCTAGTGATGATCTCCTCATTATTATCCCGGATATCAATTTGCTCTTCTCTTCTTCATCCAGGTCCCTAAAGAGTCTCCAATTATCACCATTCTTGGCTTCTATCTCAAGGCTGTTTAGGAATTCCAGTGCACTGCTCTCATTCTCTATCCCAGGTATCTTTATGTCTCCAAAGCAGAGCAGTTTCATGAGAGGCTTTGTCTCAAGCCCGAACCACCTGAGGTTCTTCTCTATCATTATATCTGAATTCTTTATGGCATCATCAAGTATCTGGGAATTCAGTTCCTTGAAACCTTCGCTTTCCTGCACATCGCCTATCGCGCCTATTATTGCAAGATATGCGCTATCAATGTTCTTCTCATCGAGCGCTTTTGAGAAAAGATAAGTGACACCTGCCCCGGATATGTCTTTTGAACCGTCATACCCATGCATATGTGGATTTATCACATCAAACCTTGTCTCTCTTTGTTCAAAAGAGTGATGGTCAAGGATTATTGCGTCTTTTGAGATGTATTTTTCGATATGTTCAAGCTGCCCGCACCCTAGGTCAGTGAATATGAACTGCTCATAGCTCTCTTTTCCTAGCCCGATTAGGACATCCTCGCTCAGTTGCTTGACTATGCTCAGATGATATTTCTTGTCCATCCTATTGAGCGCTTTTAGCATTATTGCTGCGCTGCATATGCCGTCAGCATCAAGATGCGAGACAACCCTTATTGGCATGTTGACTTTCTTGAGTTTGTCAGCGACTGTAGAAATAGAAGAAAAAAAAGAATTCATTCTTACTCGATGAGTAAGCTTACGTTCTTTGGATCGTAGTTCCAGTTCTCTGCAAGCATCCCGTGCTTCTTGTAGTATGGGATGAGCCTCATTATCTTTGCTTCTGTGAGCATGATGCCTCTCTTTGCAGTCATGTCCCCTTTATTCTTCTCCTTGTGTTTCTGCAGTGCCACTATCTTTTTTAGCAGTGCTGTCAGGTTCTCAGGCAGTTTTGGAAGTACATCCTTCTCTTTTAGTATCTGTGTTATTGATTTTGTTGTGAGTGATTTCACATCAGGGACGCCGTATACGTCTCTCATGATGATCCCTATCTTGGATCCTGTGTTGCCTTCCTTGGCAAGCTTCACGATCAAAAGCTCGATCTCTTTTGGTTTGTAATTCATCCAGCTGTATGTGCCCATTTTCATAGGCTTCTTTGAGCCGGACTTTCCTTTCTTATGCGAATGCATTCTGGCCATTTTGTTTTACCTCATTGTACTATATGGAGAAACAGTGTATTTGGTCTATTCTCCAGCATAAGTCCGTATCGCTACAGGACTTATCTTTCTTGTGATATAGCGGAGATATCGGGTATTTAAAAAGGTTTTGTCTTATGTCTTATTCCTTGTCATCATTTGGCATACAAGCAGAATCCTGATGAATCGTGGTAGATCAGCCTACATGCGCCATGGTCCATGATAGGGTAAGGGTCAAACCTGTTCAGGTATATGAGCATAGCATCCTCTCTTGCTATCAGTTCGAACAGTTCCAGTATGCATTTTGCAGGCACTGCCTGGTGATGGAAGAATAAGTCGATCTCTTTTGTATCGATGCCAAGTGCCGTGTACGGATTGATGTTAGGTATGTCTTTAGTCGTCTGCATGAGCGCTTCACCGGATGCGCCAGTCAACCAAATTGGCGAAAAACCTTCATGGCCAGTCTGGAACATGTCAGCCCATACGGCTTTTAGTATTGTATCTGGACCAAGGTAAGGTCTGTTGTTGAGTTGATAGGCTATGGCTGCCTGGGCATATTCAGATGTCTTTTTAATGCAGGTTCTGTTTATGTCGCATCCATAGGCTTCCCAGTCATGATGGCCAGCAGTTATAAGCACTTTTCCTATGCCGCATCCTAGGTCGAAGAACTTGCCTTTATGTCTGCTCAAGAAGAAATGCAGTTGTGCGATATTATAGCTGTTTGCAGTGCCGTGTATGTCTGTCTTCCCACCTATGGTATCATACTCTTGGTTGATGATTAAAGGCATCAAGAAAGGGAGCCTGTCTCGATTAAGGCCTTCCCAGATATCATTGAATTCGTGAGAATGCAGGTATTCCTTGAATGTGTCGAGCATGAACCCAGTTTTATCAAGGTATATTTAAATGTTTTAGAATATGGCAATAGTGGCTCCATCCCCGCCTTCGCTAGGTTTCCCCACCCTTATCTTCTTCACGTATCCTATATTGCCCAGGCAGTTCCTTACAGCCTCTTTCAGTATCCCCTGGCCGTGTCCATGGACGATCTGCACTTCAGGATACCCCATGTTATAGTACAGGAGCAGGTTGAGCCTAACAGCCTTTAGCGCCTCTTCCTTGTTCATGCCATGCACGTCTATCTTCATTTTATTTCCTCTTCTCAATCACTTAACATAGTGAAAGCAGGATACGTTTTATTTCTGTTGCAAGAATGCTTTCCTGATGAGCTCGCTGGAACTCTGCACTTTTGTGCTTCCGCCTACTCCATCAATTATCTTGATGCCAAGCCTGTCGCATATTTCTTTTTCAGGTATCTCATCAGATGTCCTGTCTCC
>JAMPXQ010000082.1 GCA_023701075.1 Candidatus Woesearchaeota archaeon | reverse complement strand
GTTTTCCTTCCTGAAGGCCATGGGGTTCTCAGTCAGGCTGAGGATTTTATATCTCAAGAGGAATTCCCTTATCCTGCCAGGCAGGATCCAGCTGTCTAGAGGCGTGAATGTCCTGGCCTCCAGGATAGTCTTATAATCCATTTCCAGCTTAGGTAGGTCATTTCGAAGTTCATCCTTCTTGCATCTGCTGATATATCTACCGATATTTTTAATGGAATCATCCATATATCTCCTGTGTTCATAGTTCCTTGGAAATATCAGTTCTTTGAATCTTAGCATCTTGATGGGTCTTATGGCGGCTAGTCTGAGGTCCTCTCACTGAAGATCAAGCATCCTGGAAAGAAGGGATATGTCGGATGATACCTCATTTTAGCGCGTTAGAGCTTTCTCACTGGAAGCAACATATTGTCAAATAGGTGTATTTTAATAAATTTTGTCCTGGATGTCATCTTGGAAATATCTGCGCTCAAATGCATCCCATGCATAACCTATACCTTTTGCAATGCCTCTTGAGATGAAAGGAGCCAGTATTGCGGTTGCAGCATAGCATATCACATCAACAGGATCAAAGCTGTTTGGCTTCCCTAAACCTATAAATTCAAATATTGGTCTGAAGCTTGGCAGATGATACGCTGCAGCTTGGTATGTTTCATATATGAGGAACATCCCAAACACAGTTTTTGCCGCCATCTTGGATATCTGGTTATGCGTCAGATGATTGCCGGTATATTCATTTATCCCAGTAATCGTTGCCTCGGTCAGGTAGTATGCAGTTGCAACAAAAAAGAAGTCTCTTCCATGCCTTGTCAGGAAATCCTGTTCGATTAATCCTTTAGCAGCTTGGTTCTGATGAACTATGACATGCATATCAAGGCTTGTAGTGGCAATCAGGCTGCTTATATCTGAGGATATCATCTCAAAAGCAGTAGGTCTGTTTGATCTGTAAGGCATTTTATCTGAGGCAAGTCAGCTATATATAAATATTATCACTTTAAAGTGATTATTTATGGCTTATTAATTTAGATCTTTCTGGATGCGAATTATTCGTTTAGTCTGTTAAGGTGATTATGTTTAGGCAATAGTGCTATGACAATAAGAATAGATAACTTTAAAAACCGCATAATATTTAGAATCATTAAGTTTCATGTGGAGGGTTTACCATGAGTGGTTTTTTCGCTTCGATAAAAAATAAAGTAAAAAGCTGGGGATTTGACGAGGAAGACGAGCAGGAATTTGAAGACGAGTACGTCGAACTTGATACTTCAGAGAAGAAGGCAAAACAGTCCAAGGTGATTGTCAGGACATTCATACTTCAGGACTTCTCAGACCTAAAGACCCTTCTTGACGTAATGAGAGAAGGTCAGACAATATGCCTGCTGAATATCAGGCCTCTTAAAGAGAAAGATATGATTGAGCTAAAAAGAGCAGTCAATAAGCTTAAGAAGACAGTAGAGGCAGTCGGCGGAGACATAGCCGGTGTCGGTGACGATTATATCGTTGTGACACCTGCATTTGCAGAGATTCACAAATCAAAAGAAGTGACAACTGCAGATTCAGAAGAATGATTGTTCTTCATATCTTTTGATTTTCCTATCATTTTTTTCTATCCTTTTTGCCTGATGCTTATTTATATCTCTGGTATATTGAGTGACGATTCGGTTGCTGTTGCACAAGATTAATCATTATAGTTCTCATAAAAAATGAATTATAGCATCATCAGAAGGGATAGCAGTTTTCAGCAGTTTCATTAATCTTTAGACTTTGAATAATGTCATGACAAAGAATGAGATTGTCATGAGGATGACAGAATGCTTGAGTCCGGATATGATGTCTCCTTCAGCCATCTTCCCTATTATCACTCCTGCAAATAATCCTTGGATGAGTGAGAGCATCAAGAACACGCCTCGCATGCTTGAGAACCATCGGGTAAGAGATATGACAAAGCTCCTGAGAGAATCGAATTTGATATCTACAGACATGACAAGGCCGCCGCCTGAATTGCTTTTTCCGCTGACAGTTCCACCGCTTATCCCTGAGAAGAGGCTTTTTTGCCCATCGCCTATGAGATAAGGCACAAGCATGTTCTGGACGACGATCATGACGCCTATGAAGATGAAATAGATGACATAGCTCTGCATGATCTGTGAATGGATGCTGGCTCTCCTCTGTTCCTTTATCTTCTTGATCTCGATGAGTGAGTTGGTTATTGAGCTGAGCACATCCTCCATGTTTCCGCCGGACTGTTCAGCCTCAATGACAGTCGCTATAGTCCTCTTTATGATATCATTGTTTGTAGAGTTTGAGAAGAAGAGCAGCGCTTTATGTACAGGTATTGCCCATTCGACTTGGTTTCCAAGTTTCATTGTATATGGTGTCAAGGCGCCATAATCTATCCGTGATACATGTATGATAGCTCTGGATACGGGCATGCCTGATTTGATGGCTCCTGATAGGTTCCTCACCAGGTCAAGGAACCTTGATTCGATCTCTTTCTGCTTCTGGTTCTCAGCAAAGAAATCCAGCAGGAACTGTATCCATCCGGCAGTCAGAGCTACTATTATTAGGGGGACAAACATCTTTGTCTTTAAGTATACAGATACATCTACAAGGAATATCAGCGCTCCTATTGCGATTCCTATTAGGTATTTGCTCTTGAATTTCATATTTCTGGCTGATTAAGTTCCAAGAATACAAGGAACAGCATATTTAGCATAGGTATTGCTACATATGTCCCTATATTCAGGATTGAGCTTACGCTCATTCCACCTATGTTTCCGCCGATGACCGATACTAATGATAATGCGGTCACGAAAAACAGCGGGGCTGCAATGAGCACTCCGGTGTATATGTCTGAATAAGTGCCGAGCGATTCGACATATTTCTGCCTCTCAAGCCTGTAATTTAGGAGAGCTTCAGAACTCTTCTGGGCCAGGAATTCCTTTAAGTCTCCTCCGGTCTCGATAGTCGACACGAATCCGTCTACAAATTCCTTGAATGCCTCGCTTGGCGTTGTCAAGGCGATTGCCTTGAGTGCAGTTATTATGTCATAGCCGAAGAATTCTATATAGCTCACTACTTTCTCAAGTTCAGTAGAGACTTCACCGTATTCTTTTGATGTGGAGATGAGCTTGAACATTGTTGCAGGGTTGACCCCTGCAGATATGACTGAAGACATATGGTCTATGGCAAAAGGGAGGTTTGTATTTATCGATCTCTTTCTTGTGGATGCAGTCATATTAGGCAGATACATGCCTATTCCAAACACAGACATTGTTATCGTAAGGCTTGTCATGATTGTCTTGAATAGGGCCATGAACAGCAGGTTGCCTTGCATGGCAAAAAACACCATGGCTATAGGGAAAGATACAAGCATGCTGACAAGGGTCACAAAAAAGACTATATTGATGTAGGTGTTGGCGAGTATCTTCATGTTCGCAAACCTGACAGACCTATAGACCTTCTTGAAATATTCAGGGTATCTCTCTATGAAATAAATGCTTATCTTCCTTACAGTTATATTGGCCATGTATCCAAGAGTGCTTGCCTTGTACACTTCCGGCTTTTTCTTAGAGATAAGGTTCTTGATCTCTTTTATCTGTTTCTCGAGGAGATATGGGTCAAGTACATCAGTCCTCTCAATCTTCAGGTCGCCTTCCTTTTCATTGTATGAGAGGATGGATGGCAATATCTTTGTTGTCCCGAATATCCCGCTTTCTTTTCCATGGAATACATAATCGAAGAATTCTTTGCTTAGGAATCCTCCAAGAAACACATTCTCTTTGTCTGTCCAAGGTTTTTTCTGCGCAGTCACTGCATAAGCCAGTCTTTTCAGAGGGCTGAGAGCAATCGGTGCAGGAGCAGAAGGTATCTTGTTAGGATGAGGGACCTCGATATTTATTTTCTCTATTTTCTCAATCTTCTCAAGTATCTTCTCTTCTTTCTTTGTCTCTACGGCATTGGAGATGACGACGTCTCCTATCTCCAGTTCAGACATGCCAGGAAGGCTGATGGCGCTTTTTTTCTTAGTAGGGCTAAAGCTTAGGGAATCTTCGCTCTTGTCTTCATATATTATCTTGAATATCTCAGAATTTATCTTTAGGAGCTTGTTTTTCAGCGCGCGTTCATAGTTGTTGTATGCATATATGGCCTCTTCCTTTGTCCTGCCTGCAAGTATTTTCTTGACATACTGGGCATATTCTGGGAAAGTTATCTCTTTCCTAAGATACTTCCCTTCTATTATCTTTAGCTCGTTTAGAACCTCGTTTATGTTTGTGTGTGCATTCTGCAGTTCTGCAATGACAGATTGCATCTCTCGTATCTGTTTCTTTATCATTGTAGCTCTTTAGTTATCATGTGTGTCAAGAGAAGCATTTCTTTTTTGACAAGCTGCATCTTGAGCTTTGCGATATCTCGCTCTTCCTTGCTCCCATATGCCCTTTTCATATCCTCGTATATCTCGCTTAGGACTTCCAGCTTGTCAAGATTCTCGCTTAGCATCTGCATCAAATCACCATATAATCCTTGAGCACCTTGTTCTTGTCAAGATAATATTCTTTTATTATCTCGTTTATCTTCTTGAAATCTAGTATGTTCCTGTTGGCCAATGTCTGGAGGAGCATTGCCCTAAGTTCTACTTCCCTTATGAGTTCCTGTTCAGGCTTGCCTGTAGTCTTTGTTATCTTGCTTAGGACAAAGAGGCTCTCTTTTTGGATGACCTTGTCTGAGACAGGATCCCATTCAAATGGCTTGTTGAAATTTGCGCCTTCGTCAGTGACCTGCTGTATCTCGATCACTTCTTTCAGCCTTCTGATGTTCCTTGTCGCTTCTTTCATATGTGCCATGACGCAGACTATGTCAAGTGATTCGATGAGCGAAGGGGACAGGCTGATAGGCGGTGTCTCAAGTCTCCTGATCAAGGTCTGGACGCTTCCTGCGTGGAACGTCCCAAATGAGCTGTGGCCTGATGCCATTCCCTGGAACAGCACGAATGCCTCATTCCCTCTGATTTCTCCGACGATCACATAATCCGGTGCCTGTCTGAAGCTTTCTCTAAGCAGGTCAAAAAGAGTTATTTCACCGTATTCCTTTCCGGCAAGGTTAGGTATCCCAAATCCGCTTCTGGTGACAGTAGGCATCCAGTTGTCATGGCTAAGATTTAGTTCTCTGGTATCCTCGATAGAGACAATCCTTGCATCCGGAGGTATGAAGCTTAGTATTGCATTGAGGAAAGTCGTCTTTCCGGAAGCAGTCTCTCCTACCACCATGAAATTGAGCTTATGTTCAATAGCAAGCCAGAGGTATCCAAGCACCTTTGCGCTGCTTGTCCCAAAGCTTATGAGATGGACAGGTGTCCATGGCTCCTGCGTGAACTTTCTGATGGTGAATGTCGGTCCTCTTGTCGTGACATCTTCTGAATATGTGGCGTTGACCCTAGAACCGTCAGGTAGCGTTCCGTCCAGGAGCGGTTTTGCATAAGAGACATAACGTCCGCATTTCTGGGCAAGCTTTTCGACAAAATCAGTTATCTCAGGCATTGATTTGAAGATCACATTGCTCCTTAGGTTCTCATATTTCCTATGCACAATATACAATGGGAAATCTATGCCGTTGCATTCGATATCTTCGATATAGAAATCATTGAGCATCGGTTCGATCCTATTCAGGCCGACAGAATCCCGGAAGATATAATACATTAGTTTTAGGTAAGTCTCTTTCGAGACCTTTGTCCCTAGTTCTACTAATATGCTCTGCACATTTTTTTCAAGGTATTTGATGATCTGCGAAGCTTTTTCCACCTTGACGATGCTTATGTTTATCATCTCCTCAAGGGCAAGCATTATCAGCCTGAGAATCTCGCTTTCAGATTCGCTGAGCTTAGGTTCATCAATCTCATAGAGAAGCTCCATCTTATCCTTGTCCCAGTGGATATGGGCATATGCATAAGGCGGCATGAGAGGATACCTGACATCAATCTTTGTCTTCTCTTTTATGTCTGGCAGTTCAGCTATCTTGAGGTTCGGCTCCAGCTTGAAAATAGTGTCATCATCCATTTTTTATCTTCACATTCTTTACGTTGACAGCTACAAAATCAGCATAGCTGTTCAGGACAAAGACCAGGTCATATTGCGAGAAATTCGTATCCATATGTGCAACAATCTTCGCTTTTCCTACATTAGTATGGTTTCCGTTTGGCAGCATCTCGATATAGCCTACGCCGGCAGCAGAGCTCATGTTATTATTCAGGTTGAATGTGAATGTCCCAGGCATATCGACGCCATTGAAGCTCACATTCTCAATTATCTG
>JAMPXQ010000081.1 GCA_023701075.1 Candidatus Woesearchaeota archaeon | reverse complement strand
TGCCTATGTAAGCATAATGGTCCGGCCTTGAGAGCAGATCCCTTTTGCAGACTTCAAAATAGACATCCTGTGGTTTCTTTCCTCTGAACACGATCTCGATGATGTTCATAGTTTTGCAAAAACCCAATTCAATAATTTTTTTTTCTTTATCGATCCGGATGAGCACATAGCCTTTAGGGTCCATCTCCCAATCCTTGATTGGATGGTAATCGCCATGCACAACCTCAGCATCAAAGTTGACTTCAGGTATCTTTTTGAAATGACTCATAAAAAAAACGTAATCCAGAATTCTTTATAACCTTTGTGTAACAAAACATAGTCTATCTATCCTATGCATTACTAAGGACATTACCATATCAAAGTGTCTAAGCTACTCATTACTATCCTTAGGAAAAATATATAAATCTCAGTATACTTCCTTGTATATTAATCGGGGGTTCACATGGTAATACTCTATGACAGGTTCAACCTGCCTGAAGACGTATATGAGGTAATCTTTGCTACAAAGCAGCAGAAGATAGTTGCAAAACTTCTAATCAATTTCATGAAGCAGAACAAGGGAGAGATCTCAAAGACAGAGATGTCGCTCTTTGCAACAAGGCTTCATGATGGAGAGCTTATCGGTGAGATTGATGAGCCGCCATATATTGGGAAGAAAGTGAAGATTTCCTATAACAAAAGGCAGTTCTACGACAGGATATTGACACCTATGAAAAGCATGGGCCTTGTAGATTACGACCTGTATAGCAAGGTCTATAAGATCTCAGACAAGTTCAATAAGGACATGATGAGGATAGGTCTCATGTGGCTTCAGGAAGTACAGAAACCGGCATATTCCTACGAGAAGAAATAAGATATCAGGCATTTCTTTAAATATTAGATATTTTTTTCAGGTGCCATGAGCACCCCAAACAAGACAGATTTGATTTCTGCATTCGTGCTGTTAGAAAGATTATATCTTAATCACAGTCCTATCATGTATCCTGAAGTGATGTATGATACATTGAACTGGTTCGGTGATCTGAATGATGATGGAAGAAGACTAGAAGTGATTATGAATGAGATACCTTCAAAGCAGAAATTGCTGATGAAATCATTTGCAGACATATCATTGGAATTTGCCAAAAGCATCAGATATGGCTCATTAGGAGATTATGCTCCGCTGGAAGATGCCACAGATTTTTCAGGTCATGAGATATATAAGCATATCAATTTGGCATTAAAACATGTGCACAGCAACACCCAGGCAGCTTATCAAAGGATATTGGATCAAGAGTATCTAATAATCAGCAACAGGCGTATAGAAAGCGGGCTTCTGATAGGCCACATGCTGCCACATGCTATTCCTGGTGCTACAGCATATGTAATTCCTCTTGAGATAAAGACAGATGCTCCTGGTATCCTTCTTGCTGCATATAATATTGCAGGCAAGATTAGGGAATGATTGCTTAGCCTGGATTAATATCTTAAGTAATCAAAAGGGATTATAGACTAAGACAAATGCTTATCTCCTATGTCTCGCTTTCCTTATCTTCCCGATCATTATGAGTATCAATAGCCCTATTATCAGGTAAGCGATCAGATAGAACACCCATGAAAATCCAAACGTCTCCCCTTCAACAGTTATCACTTTGCTCTTCTCATTGAACGTGATCTTGCTATTGTAGTTCACTCTTCCGGAAACCTGGTATTCCCCTCCTTTCTTAGGCTGGAAATACATGCTGAATTCAACAGTCTGTCCTGGGTCCACAGTTATCTTGTCTGATTCTAGAGGAGTGATTACCCTATCTGTCTTCAGATCCCTTATCTCGCCTTTGAAAAAAGCAACAACCTTCCTCTCCCCTAGGTTCTGAAATACGGGCATTATCTGCACGAACTGGTTTGCATAAGCCTTGTCTACGGATCTTATGCCTATGAGGTTTCCACTGTCTGATATCTTGCCTTTTTCCACTATATCAAAAGTCACTCTCTGGCTTACATCGCACTGCGGAAGATAGATCTCTGCAAAATACTGTCCGATAGGCAGTTCATTATTGACTTCGCTCACAAGCTCTTTGCTCTTTGTTGGAAGTATCTGAGAACCTAGGAAATTAGACTGCATAAGGTCCTTGGTCTGGTATTGGTCAAACACCCTTACCTGGAACTGCGGCCTAAGCCTTACATTGCCATCATTCCATACTGTGGCTTTCACATTGAATGGATCATCTATCTCCGTATTCCCTATGGATATCGCTCCTGCCCTGCATGAGATTACCTCTTCACCGACAACTTCCACATATATGAGCATGACTACCTGGGCGATGACAGCAGAACCTGCTCCTTCTTCAACAGCTCCAAGTTCTCCTGTAGTCACCTTGAGGACACCGGTATAATTTCCTGCTGGAGTATCTATAGGTGGCTGGACTATCATGGTGAATGCATAAGGCTCCTCCCTGGAAAAGACAAACTGGTCTTCTTTAGGGCTGAACGTGATCCAATCTGAGATCTCACCTTCAGGCTTCAGATTTGCAACAATATCCTGTTCAAAAGATGTGCTTGCAACAGCCTCGATCTCTGCATACCCGTTTTTCAATACTTTATGGAACCTGGCTATGCTTGGACTGATGCCCACAATAGATGCAAAAGATGACTGCATCAATAATACTGCTAACACCAAGATAAAAATCAGTTTCCTTCCCACATGCTATCCAATTGTTTGAAGATATATAAAAATTGCTAAAAAAAAGAAAAACAATTCTGATTGGCTATTCTGTCGTAATCTTTATTGTTGGCCTGATTGAATATTCATCATTTCCTGCAGCTTTGATGGATTCTTGTGCATCAAAATCCAATAATAAGCTGGTGGTCTTCCCTGATTCAATATCAAATCCATGCACCAGCTTCAATGTCTGGGATGGGAGCTTGAGATCATGCTCTTTTCCATCTATTGTTGCCAACACGCTCTGGACATTCAGCCTGACTTGGGTATATTTCCCGGTTGTTAGGTTTGTGCTTCCCAGGAATTCTTTCACATCCTTTATCTGGATCAAGTCAAATGTTTTAGGTTCATCTACAACTATGGTCCATCCGTTTTCCGTTTCAACGTCAGCAGATTCTCCTTCTGCCGCCTTATGCACTTCTACGCTTGAGACAGTCACGATGACTTTCTCCAGGTTGAGTTCGCTTGGCGCATCGGTTATCTTCATGACCAAAGTGCCTTGGTTGCTGTTGCTGCAACCGCTGAGCAGAATGCTAAGCAGCACAATTAACAATAATTCTTTTTTCATATTATCACCTTTCTGATTCTTATGATAGATAGCTATTAATACAACCAGATTATAAAAGTTTTCATGCGTATAACACTCTCAGGCACAGCAGGATCAGGGAAAAGCACTGTCGCAAAGATGCTTGCAAAAAAATTAGGGTATAAGCATTACTCCATGGGAGACATACAGCGGGAGATTGCCAAAGAGAAAGGCATCACGATTGTAGAGCTTGGAGAGCTGGAAAAGAAAGACAAGAGCATAGACCTGATGATTGATGAAAGGCAAAGAGAGATTGGAAGACAGGATGATATCATTGTCGATTCATGGCTCGCTGCTCTTTTCATCCCAGACTCATTCAAGATTTTTCTGGATGCAGACATAGAAGTGCGGGCAAAAAGGATAACAAAAGAAAGAGAGGCAGAAAGCTATACAAGCATCGAAGACGCAAAAAAAGCGATATTGAAAAGAGAGAAGACAAATATATCAAGGTTCAAAAAATTCTATAAGTATGACTTCATGGACAAGAGGAATTATGACCTTGTGATTGACACTTCATATTCCGACGTTGATACTATAATCAAGAAGATAATCGAAGCAATAAAATCATAAACTAAACAAGAGCACGTAAAGCAGCCAAGGTGGTCCAGTGTTTCATCTATAAATATAACCTATGTTTTTCCTGTTTTTATGGCTGACTACCGATTGCAGAAATTCTTGGAAGAAGAAGCTGCCTTAGATAATGCCTCATCAATTGAAGAGGTATTTAGGATATTTGGATGGGATCTTCCAAGCAAAGAAGAGCTGATAACAGCTATGGGTGGAACGAATCCAAATTTTGATCTATCTAGCCTTTCTTCAGGATCATTTGTACAGCCACCTTTCCAGTTCTATCTTTTTTCTGGAATCTATGCCAGCGGCATTTATGTGGAAGGTGACATGTTCAAGTTAGGAGTATTGCACAGAAATCACCTAAGATACCTGGAGATTGCAGTCTTAGGATTCAGCATGATTGACGGTCTGCCAGAGATCCAGACTATAAAACCGAAGTCTAAGTTTGCAAGATTGCCTTTTGACCTGAACGAGACTTTGCCATATCATTGGGATAAGGAACTTATTTTGGTGTTTGAATCATTTTTGAAATCTCAGGGATTTGAATATGCCAGGCTAAGGCCTGCATGCGAACATCCTAACTATCTTCATCCTGCAGGAACACATCCAGGCACACCAGAATATGAAAGACATATTAGAAAGATGGACATAAGATATAATGGGAATGCTGCGCATCTAAGATACAAAAAAAGAGACAATTACATAAAAAAACTATAGTTCATCAAGCGTAAGCTGCCTTGATTTTATCATCCTTTCAGTCTCCTCTATCTCGTCATTGACACGATCTTTCTGCTTGCTCCTCTTGGTCTCTATAACAATCTTCTCAGAGATCTCATCATCATTCTCAAGCTTGAACTGTATCGCCCTGCTCCTCTCGATGACTTTCTTTGGCATGCCGGCGAGGTTCGCGACATGAATGCCATAGCTCTTATCTGTTCCGCCTGGGACTATCTGCCTTAAGAATACAATATTATTCTCCTCTTCTTCAACAGCGATATTGAAATTCTTTATCCCCTGGACCTCTTTCTCCATGCTGTTGAGCACATGATAATGAGTCGCAAAAAGCGTCTTGGCCTTAATGCTCTTCGCGATGTATTCAGCGACTGCCCAGGCTATTGCGACACCGTCATAAGTTGACGTCCCTCTGCCTATCTCATCAAGGACAATGAGTGAATCTTCAGTGGCTCCATTCAGTATCTGCGCAGTCTGCGCCATCTCCACCATGAAAGTGCTCTGCCCGCTTGAGATGTCATCGCTTGCTCCTGTCCTGCAGAAGATCTTGTCTACTATGCCTATTTCCGCAACGCTTGCCGGGACAAAGCATCCTATCTGCGCCATTATGACATTTAAGGCAACCTGTTTCATATAGACGCTCTTTCCTGCCATGTTAGGCCCTGTGATTATCATCATCCTGGTGCTTTCATCCAGGCACACATCATTAGGGATGAATTCTGATATCTTCTCGATTATCGGATGCCTGCTCTTCTTCAGGTTCAACCTATACGTCCTGCTGATCACAGGCTTCACATACCTATTGCTTGATGAGACCCTTGCAAAAGAGCATAGAAGGTCTATGGTAGCTATCCTCTCACTTATCTTCTGTATGTTCACAGTCTCATTCTTTATCTTTTCGACGATGTCTAAGAAAAGTGCCTTCTCAAGCGAGATTATCTTCTCTTCAGCAGTCAATATCTTCTCTTCCAGGACTTTCAGTTCCTCAGTGATGAACCTATCACTGTTCACCATTGTCTGCTTCCGGATATATTCTTTAGGGACAAGATGCTCATTCGCTTTAGTTATCTCGATATAATAGCCAAAGACCTGATTATACCTTATCTTCATGGATTTTATGCCGGTTTTCTCCCTCTCCTTCTCTTCGATGTTCCTGATGAGCTCCTTGGCATTCTTTGATATATCCCTAAGTTCATCAAGCTCTTCATTATACAACTCTTTTATGAAACCGCCCTGGTCCAGGAATATCGGAGGATCATCTCTTATCGACCTGTCTATGAGCTCCCTGATATCTGACACATCTTCAAAATGCGAAAGGCTGTCAAGGAGGCTGGACTGTGTCTCGCTAAGCAGGTTCTTTATCTCAGGCACCAGTTCAAGAGAACCTTGCAAGAAAGCAAGATCCCTCGGATTTGAATTCCCATAATTTATCCTTGAGATGAGCCTATCTATATCAGCGACATTCTTGAGGTATTCCCTCAGTTCTTCCAAAATGAAATGCTTGCTTATGAGCTCTTCAGTCGCATTCAGCCTATCATTTATCCTCTGGACATCGATGAGGGGACTTAGGAGATTTCGCCGTAGCTTCCTTGCACCCATCGATGTCTGCGTCATGTTCAGCACCTTGAACAATGAAGATTTCTCAGAGATGAGTTCAAGATTATCTATAGAAGTGCTGTCAAGGACAAGATGGTCCTTATTGGTATATGTCTTGATTGAATTGATATGAGAAAGTGAGGTCTTCTGAGTCTCATGAAGATAAGAGACAAGCGCTCCTGCAGCGCTCACGCATAGCTCCTTATGCTTCAGCCCGAATCCATCAAGTGTCTGTATCTTGAAATGCCTAAGAAGAGTGTTCTTGGCATTCTCATAATGGAAATGG
>JAMPXQ010000080.1 GCA_023701075.1 Candidatus Woesearchaeota archaeon | reverse complement strand
TTCAGATATGGCCGTGCATCGTGTCAGCCATAATTCCCACTTCTCTTCACGTCCTCTCACATATGAGTATGGGACTGCACTTGGCATCTATCTGATTCCTTTCAATTTGTTTTCATCAAAGAAAAATGAATTTTATTCGGCCTTGGCGTCAGTGAATGGATCTCATTACACAACTCTTAGGTCCCAGGCAAATTATTCAACGCTTATCCTAAGGCCCAGCGATGAGTCTTTGAAATATGGTCTAAGAAAGCTGGTCACATTGGCAAATGTCACGAGGCATAAGTATGATCGCTACAAAGGCATGCTCCTTGCAGATATTTATCGTCATAGGGAGGAAGATAGGGAACAGGGGATAAAACGGCATGCCTTGCAAAGCATAGCTCAGAGGTATGAAGAGATGTCAGAAGAGCTCTACCCTTATCTTAAGATAATGAGCGAAAGATATCTTGGAGTCTTGATATCAGATCTTACCAGTACAAGCATATTCAATACGTACCATATAGATCTTGGCGAAGGCAGTCCGACATTTGGTTCTATCTTCATTGGCAGCTATGTCCCATATTCTTCAAAATGGAGTGTTGCCGTGTCAAGGTGCAATATCAAAGCATCTGAATCTGATAGGATGTTGACGGATTTTGCTGCGGTGTCGATTAGGTATGTCATGGGAGAGCCTAATAGGTTCATGGAAAATTTTTTTGGGAAAAGCAATGTTTTTAAGATATCTTTTAAAGAGGTTGAAAAGAAAGATGAGGGGCTTATAGATTACCTTATAGAATATCTGGATATATTGCGGGAAATGCAGTCTGATATCAAGCAGAAAAAAACAGGGGTGCATTATGAAGTTCTGTTTAATATGAAGGATAGGCTTAGATTGATGTATGAGCGGGCCGAGAGGAATTATGTCGAATCAGGCAATCTTAAGATATCAATAGATTTGATAGAATCAATCTCCAAGAAGATAGGTGAGTTGCAAGACATGCAAATGGATAGCAGTTGGCTTGTCAGGGACTTGCAGGACCTTATTAAGCATATCACCAGATCAGTTTCAGATATGAAAGCAGGCCCATACAGCATAAGAAGAACATTTAATATCTGGCGCAGGGGTCTCACAAAAAATTGAATCAAAGACCGTGAGATTCTAATATCCCACAGTGGCTACTTGGGCTTTCCCATAGATGTTCATTATCTTTTCATAATACTTGGATTTGTCCTCTCTGGGCAGCGATAGATACTTCTGCTGCAGCCTTGAGTAGATGTTTCCGGAAGCCTCAAAGTCTCCATTCTCTACAGCTTTATTGAAGTCCATGATCAGGCTGTCAATCTTTTGGGCAATGTCACCGGAGTCCTTCATCTTGAATACTTCTGTTATGTTGCCATATATGCTGTCTTTCTCTTCATCATCAAGCTCATTGAACAGCCTCTGTATCTCATTGTATGCATCCCTTGATTTATCATTCTGTCCGGAATTGACGATGCTCTTTGAGAGGTTCAATAGTCTTAGGATGTCCAAGACATTAGGGTTCGCCAGCTTTATTTCTGGGAGGTGTGAGACTTTTATTTCTCTCTCTATGTAATCCTCTTTTCTTGAATTATTGTACATCGCATGGGCTTCCTGGTTCACGACATATTCTTTCTTCTCAATTTCATTTAGTTCTCTTGCGACCTTGTATCCCTTGCTCTGCAGCCTTTGCGTTATCCTGTCAATGGCTCTTTTCTCTCTTCCGATGTTATTCTTGATATCCTTCCTCAGGGCCTCAAAGCTCTCGATCCTTCTTGTTAGGTGCTTTTCTCTCTGGTCAAGCCTCATCTTATGGTTCTTGAGTTCAAAATTCAGCCTCCTTATGTCCTTCTCGATGACTCTGAGGTCAAGCTCTTTCATCTCATTGTCCTGCTCTTTCTTTCTTGCTTCATGAGATGCATTCTCGATGTCAGCTTCAAAGTCAGTGAGCCTCTTCTCAAGTTTCACTGATTTCTCTTGCTTGGTCTCGATCTCCTTAGCCATCCGTTCAAATTCAGCATCTTTGTCCAAAAAGTCTTTCTCTAGGCTGCTGAAATATTTCTTCTTGTTTTCAAGTGTCTTTTTCAGGAGGTCTTTCTCAGCGATCAGCCGTTTCATCTTCTTCACAAAATCCCTTAGTGAATTGTCTATCTGGCTGTCGCGCTTTCTGCATGCCAAGACTTGCCTTTCAACATTCTCAAGGTCTTTTTTGGCGATCTCAAGATGTGTCTCTACAAGGCTTTTGACAGCTTTTCCATATTTCCTTTTTTCTTCCAGGAGGTTGCCCTCTTCCATGCTTAATTTGTCCTCTCTTTTCTGGTAGAACTTTTGCATGGCTAGGAAATTGTTCTCCTTCTCTTTTAGGTCAGCCTTTATGGCTTCAATCTCTTTTAGCGTGTCTTCATATTTCTCCTTGAAATCATTCCTTATCTCAGATATTATCTTTTCTTTTGAGAGTATGAAATCCTCTTTCTCATTCACATTTATTTTCTCTTTCTTGAGCCTTTCAGAATAATCAACAAGTTCGGATTCCAGGTTCCTTAGGGTGGTGAGTTTCTCATCAACCAATGATTCTTTCTTCCTGAGCGATTCTTTTTTTGATTCAAGTTCAGCGATCTCATCATCAAGTTTCTTGTTGAACAGCTTGAATTCAGGCAGGTTGTTCTTCTTCTCCTTGGCAAGGCTGTCTTTTTCAGAATCAATATCTTTTATCTGGTTATCTATCTCTGTCTTGTTCTTGTTAAGGTCATCAACAAGGGAATTCAGGTCCTTATGGACATCTGTAGAGAAGCTCGGAAGCTCTTCATCATCAGGTAAGGGCGCGGCAGGCATCTCTTGAGGCCGGAATATGTCATCAGGCAGAACCTCTACTTTTATATCCGTAATTTTCTGTCCTGTGACATCAGACAGCCGCAGTGAGATATCCGCAAGTCTTTCTTTTGTTATCTTCAGCTTGTCGAATTCAAGTTCGCTGAAGAGATCGCATATCTTGGCAAGCTTCTCCTTCTTGCTATTGTCAATGCTCTTCTGCATAAGTTCAAATTTCAGGTCTTCATAAGTGAATTTATAATGGGCTTCGAAATTTTTTGCGAATATCTCGTTGGCGAGTTTGCAGAGGATCTTGAATTCTTTTTCAAGGTCATTTGCTTTTTCAAGGCTGAGATCGAAGCTTTTTAGTTTGGATGCCGGATTCCCAAATAGGTTCATAACAGGAAGTTATTATCAATATGCTATATAAATCTTACTGCAGGATTGTTGGATTAGCATCCAACGTTCACTCAAGCTTTAGGACTTTCTCTTTTGCCTGGAGATTGCGAAGTTCAGCATCAAGGACAAGATAGATTTTGTTATCAAAATGCTTTTTCTCGATAGGTATGCCTTTTGCGCACAGTGAGGCCACAGTCTTAATCACAATCTCTTCAGTGAGCCCAAGCCTTCTGGCTATCTTCCTGTAGTCTAACAGGTCGCCATTCTCTTCATAGAGCAGCAGGAAAATCTCTTGTTCTTTAGGGGTTAGCCTGATATCTTTGAATTTCTCAGCATCAATTGTTTTTTTCCCAGTCAGCCTGGAGATTTTCATCTCATTCTCATCCAGCCTCTCGCTCAGTTTTGAAATCATTCTTTCAAGTTCCTGGATATAATCATAGCTGGCAGAAATCTCATTTGTGTTCTCATTGATAGCCTGCAGATGGTCATCCATCTCTTCCTTGATTTTCTGGAAGGCCTTCTTCAGTCTTTTATCATCAGCCATAGGGATAACCTGTGCTAGGATATGGTTAAAAATTTATAAATCTGACGTTGTTTTAGTTTAAATAAAATATGTGATTGTAAGTCAGATATATGCTTGAAATAAGGCTTGAATGCATTAAGGGTTTTATCTGATGCGAAGTTGTTCTTTTGCCCATAAGGTAGAATAAGGGGTCACTTCAGCTAAATTTCCGTATATTGAAATTACTTCATCAAGAGAAGGGGATCTTTTTTGGATTTTTTCGATTGTCTGGCCATTTTGTTTTAAATATCCTTCAAAATCGGCTCTTCCGACTTCTGGAGCAAGGTAATTGCCTGTCCAGTTTCCACCTACACATATGCCTCTTGCTATTTTTTCACCTAGTATCCGCTTATGAAGCTGCCAGTCTCTTGCATCAGCAAGTCTTGAAGTCTCATATGGCAGCGGTGAATAATACCTTTCAAGGTCTCTGCTTTTCAAGAAGCCTCCAAATGAGCCTATGACACATCGCATATCATTTTCTTCGCAGTATCTGGCAATTGGAAGAGAGCCGAACAGGGACGCATAAGACGCAATTATCAGGATATTAGAGACTTCTGGAAAATTATCTTTGAGATATTCGATGACAGCGCCTTGATTTAGGCCGCTTGCGATGCTATCTATGATGATCAATGTATCTATGCTGCTGCCAAATCCTTCCATTTTAGGTTTTGATAGGGTTGCAGTCCTGCCTATTGAATTGGAACTGTCAGGGATATGGCCGGCTTCAATCATCATATAAGGCAAGTCCTTTCCAAATATCTCTCTTGAATTGGCACGCATCCCAAATGCTTCGCTTTCTCTTAATATGCTTACGATGCCGATATGATCCAGGCTTGAATCTAATATATATGCAGTGCATTCAAGGTTCTTTATGACCTGTAAGAGATGATGGGCACCTATAGCAGTATCAACCTCTCTAAGGTAGCCAAGATTTAGCCTTGAAGGGATTACATTGTCTCTTTCATCTATCTTTCCGCAGAAGATTGCTCTGGATTCTGGAGTAGAAATGGCGACCAGTCTTGAATGTTCTGATACCTCTTTAGTAACGTATCTGGCAGTTCTCTCAAAATCTATAAGGTCATGAGAAAACCTAGGGTTAAGTACAGGCATAGTGCCATGGGTTGAACCTTCTATTGAAAAAGACGTATCTAGTTCTTCAATATGCCTTAATATTTTCCAATTTTTTAATATCAGCTGGTTACTTCTCAAAAAGTGTCCCCCTGGTTAATAAGTAAATCAAGCAATTTTAAATATCTTCACATTACTCAGATGATTATGCAGTCAAAGAAGCAGCTTGCAGTGGCTCTCTCAAGGCTTGGCGCATTCCAGAAAGCCTCGGCAAGGCTAGAGCAGTATCCTACAGATTCAGAGATAGCTGCAGAGATAATCTGGTGGGCATATCAGCGCGGGGAGATTGAAGGGAAGAAGATAGCAGACTTAGGCTGCGGCACAGGTGTCTTAGGGATAGGGTGCCTTTTCTTTGCGCCTCAGGTTGTCCATTTTGTAGATATAGATAAATATGCGCTAAAGCAGCTGGAAGAGAACCTAAGGCTCATGGACCAGAAAGATTACCAGATATCCAATATGGATATATCAAGCTTCAGCGAAAGAGTAGATATGGTGATACAGAACCCACCTTTTGGGGTTCAGAGTGAGCATGCAGACAGGAAATTCCTTGAGAAAGCAATTCAGGTATCAGATATAATCTATACTTTCCATAAGATAGAATCAGATAAGTTCATAGACAAGTTCTCAAAAGAGAATGGGTTCAAGATAACTCATTTCTTCAGGTTTGATTTTCCGCTCAAGAAGACAATGGACTTCCACACTCAGAAAAGGAAGATCATTGAAGTAGGGTGCTGGCGGCTTGAGAAAGTATAAATACCACCTGATATGAGAACTATCATGTGGATGAGATAAATCTCTATGTAAGGAGACTGTCGCTCTCTTATGGTTCTTTTAAGCTTAAGAATGTCTCATTTGATTTATCCGGCGGAGATATACTGGGTCTTATAGGCGGTTCTGGTTCAGGCAAGTCCACTTTGATAAAAGCTATTGTCGGGCTCAAGAGCCCGGAAGACGGAAGCATACTCTTCAAGCTGAATAAATCTGACTATCCTCTTAATGATTATCTGGGCTATTCACCACAGCAGAATTCCCTATATCAATACCTTACAGTAGAAGAGAATATCCAGACCTTTGCAGATCTTTATGGTGTGCATTATGATGACCTGCAGGTCAGGATGGCAACTCTCCTTAAGCGGCTGAACCTTACAGATCATAGGAAGAAAAGGATAAACCAGCTTTCAGGGGGCATGCAGAAAAGGGTGGATTTGGCAGTCACGTTGATACATTCTCCAAGGCTCATAATACTTGATGAACCTTTCAATGGCCTTGATATCTATCTCCAGAGATTCATCTGGGAGCTCCTGGTTGAACTCAAGGGCCAGGGGAAGATGATAATAATCTCAAGCCACATGCTCTCAGACATCAAGAAGAACTGCAACAAGTTCGGATTGGTCTATCAAGGATATTATTATGACACTCTTCAGATAGAGGATGCGATAAAGAAAGGTAGCATACAGACATTTGAAGGATTTTTGGAAGGGTTGTTTTCGCAGGCTGCAAAAAAATGAAATGCATTCCATTGATAAAGGCGAACCTCAAGACATTCATGAGGAACTGGAAGTCAGTTATCTTGCTTGTGATATTTCCTTTGCT
>JAMPXQ010000079.1 GCA_023701075.1 Candidatus Woesearchaeota archaeon | reverse complement strand
TGGGAAATGCTTGAACTCTCTTGAGACCATCAGCCTATTTGCTTCTATCATATCTGCATCAGCATCCATCTGTGCAAAATTAGATATCATGACTGATTCTACCAGCTGGGACATGAAGCTTTTCTGGTATTTTGCGTAATTCACGATATAATCATGGAGAGTGAATATCCCTATAGGCTTCTCATCTTCCATAACCACCAATATCTCTGCATCTCTATCTTTCAATAGCCTCCTTGCAGCATCCACAGTCTTTCCTTTGTTTATGAAATTGACCTCCTTATCTGCAATGTCCCTGACAGAAAAATCTGTTCCAGGAAGCTTTGGGAGATCCAATGCGGCTTTCTGGATTACAGATAGATTAACTTCATTCACTAATCCTTGATTATCCGATATGCAAAGCTTTGTGACTCTCTCTTTCCTCATGACAGAATATGCTTCAGAGACAGTGCTCTGCAGCCCTATAGCCAAGTTTTCTTTTGGATAGACTATGTCCGCCACTTTCTTCTCTAAATCAATATCTGCATTCAAAAAATATCTTCTATGGATATAGCCAAGACAGGCATTCCCTCTGACAACAAAAACCAGCTCTGAATCCCTCAACCTTTCCAGGACACGCACCAGCTTCTCATCGGGTGCTATCTTCACTATCTGAGAAGCGAATCCCTTTACCTGTCTTTGCATGAACTTCCTTCCCAAGGATTCAGGCTGGGATGCGATCTCGGTGACTGCGCTTGCGATGTAACCTATACCATATCTTATAACCAAATAACTGATGAATACAATACCTATCATGGAGAGAAGAATCAGGGCCACTAAAAATATGTCTGAATACCAAGGTTTTTTCTTTTCTTTATCCTGCAAGGGCGGAATGATTGGCTCTTTTATTTTTTCAGACCCTAACTCAATATGCATGCTATCATTATTGATCATGCTATCATCCGTAATCGGTCCTTCATATGCACTGCCTGTGGCATTATCCCTCTTTAGCATAAGATTCACAAGATCTTCCTTGTCAAGATTGCTGATATTCTCTGGGATTGTCACATTGCCATCATCTGCCTGCGATGAAGGGTATATATTGCCATAGACAAAAGATATCGTATTCAACCTAAACTCACTTGATTTTGCAGGATCAATTATAATATAGTAAGGATAGTCATCAAACGTGAATATTATGTTCGTATTAGTCTTTGGGGATATGACTCCTTTCTCAAAAAAATAATATCCCAAAAAATTAGAGTTTCCTCTTGCGTATGCCTCTCTCTTATCCAGAGTGATTTCACTAATTTCTTTATATGTCCCCGATGTGTCTGTCCAATGCGCAGTGACCTCAACACCAGGATATGGCGTGTCTTTTAGAAGCACCTGGCCGTAATACATCGTCTGTGCAGCCACAGAAACCATGCAAATGCATATCAAAAAAGTAAGAATTAATCGTTTCATCTCTTCTGCTTTTTCCTATGTCTCGTCTCCAGTTCCACGAAATCATCCGGATCTGCTACACTCATAGATATGACTGCTGCAACAAACATCATTACGAATATGAATGCGAAAGTGATGCCCCAATCGAAAGATTTAGGGTATACATACATCAATGATATCAGAATGCCTAGCATGGATGATGCCATGAATGCGCCATTAAGGGGAGCGAACTTGAATTTTCTTGCCATAAAATCACCTAAACTGATGCTTAGGGAATTTGCTATATAAATGTTTTTAAACTAGGATGTTACATACTTAAGATATATGGCATATGCAACAGACATAATCAAACCTTCTTTTGAAAAGACCAAAGCGCTGTTTTTCCCTATAGACAAAAAATATTGGATGAAACTTGGGTTCGTCAATATGCTTGGAGGGAACCAGGCAGCAAGTTCAGGCGGAGGCGGAGATGCTTCAGGCTCTGAACTAGGGGAACTTACCAGAGCTAAGGTAGGAGAATTCAATACGCAGGCACTACAGTTCGTGACGCAGTATGGGCAGATAATCGGTGTCGTATTCTTTGTTTTCTATCTCCTTTCGCTCCTGATGACTTATCTGAACAGCCTGTTCACATTTGTCTTCATCGATGGGCTACTAAAAAAAGATTTCAAGATAAGGAAAAGCATGGGAGAACTTAAGAGGCAGGCCATTTCACTCTTCTATGTAAGGCTAATTATCGGGCTCATCAGCATGGGAATACTCTTCCTGATATTCTATCCGTTAATCGATGCGTTCTTCAAGAATACTTTAGCTAGTTTCAATCTCTGGCTGTTTGTGCCTATGATACTTGAAATAATCTTATTTGCCATGGTAATAGGTGTCTTCATGTTCTTCCTGCATGATTTCATCATCCCTATCATGTACCTGAAAAAGTGCGGAATAAATGAAGCGTTGCATCATTTCCTTAAGGTATCAAAAGACAGAAAGATGGAGATATTCATCTATTTCCTCATCAAGATACTGCTAGGAATGGCATCAGGAGTGATTGTTCTTCTTGCGATAATAGTGCTTATCATACCGGTGATATTAGCCTTGCTGCTACTGGCTGGAATAGGGGTGCTCATGTTCCTTGGACTCAAGATGATAAGCGAGATATTGGCATTTGGAATAACAGCCATCTATATCGCCATAATCCTGATGATTTTCATCTATGCACTCAATGTGATATTCGTGCCGCTCCCTGCATTTTTTAGGATATACAGCCTTGAAATGGTGAAGAAATTAGAGAAGAAATAAATCTAATCTTTAAGGATGAACTTATCGATATTCTTCCTTGCCCATTCACGCTTTTTCTGATGCTCTGCAAGGAAAGCATTTATCTTATCGACCAGGATCATCTTGAGCTCTCCTGATAATAGTTTTCCGGATTTGTAGTCAGTGTAGATCTTTTCAAGTCTTGCATCATCCTCTTCGAAGAATGTGAGCCATTGGTATGACACATCGATCTCAGGATTTCCGCCTAAACGTCTATGTTCTTCTACAGTATCTCTTCCGCCTGAGAATGCATATTTCAAGATCTTGTTCTTCACTGTCTTTGGATCGTCTGTCGTGAAAATAGCCGTGCTCTCTACTGATGAAGACATCTTGCCTTCTTCTCCCATGCCTTGGAGGCCAGGGAGGAATCTGCAGAGAATCGTTGCCGGCTTATGATAGCCTAATGACTCTGCAACATCCCTTGTCAGCCTGAAATGCACATCCTGATCTATTGCGCAGGGGATCAGTACACGGGTCTTACGGCCTTCCATGATGCTTGGAAGAATGACCGGGACGGACTGCATCGCAGTATAGAATATCTCACCGATATTCCTGTCATTATCAAATCCGAATGTTGATCTGATAGTTGAAAATGTGATTCTCTTCGCCACCCTGCACGCATGCTTATACATGTGTCCTGCATATTCAGTATCCAGGAATATCTTTGTCTTCTTAGGGTCAAAGCCCATCGCGATTATATCCAGTATGTTCTCATCTGCCCATCTTTTTGTATCATCAAGAGTTAGGTTATCCTTGAAGAGGAATTTCTCTTCATCTGGAATCTGGAACAAAAGGGTTGCGTCAAATTTCTCCTGGAGCCACTTTGTGAAAATCCATGGGATGAGGTGACCTAGATGGACAGGTCCTGAAGGAGCCCTTCCTGTATAAAGATAGAACTTCTCGCCCTTCTTATGGGCTTTTAGGATCTCATCAAAATACATATGGGAGTAGAATATCTTCCTTTTTAGGAAGTAATGATCCTCGCCTGCGATCATGCTTAGTTCCTTCATCAGGCCATCATCAAGCTTCTTTGTCCCAAACTGCCTCACAAGCTTATCATAATCGATATTGCCTTTCACGTCCCAAGGTGTCACAATGAACTTGTCTGATGCTTCTGCAACCTCGAACACTTCTACAGAACTATCCTTATTTGAAACCATGTCAAGATATATCTTGAAATCCTTGATTATCTCATCAAGTTCAGCATCCTTTATCGGTTCCACGAACCAGAAAAGGTAAAGCACATCCTTTGTCTTATCAGTTATCTTCGTGCTTTCACCAGGGCCATAAAGATGGCTTATCAGTACTACATCTTGGTCCTTCAAGACTATGTCATCATTTTTTAGCTCTTGCTTCTTCCCGCCTATCAAAACCAATGATTCTGTGCCTTTGGCAAGGTCAAAAACCAGCTCATCTGAAACTTTCTCCATATCCTGCCCGGACATTATGCAGAAATGCTTCATCTCATTCATGAATAATATATCTGCCAAAGCATTCAGCTTTGGAAGGTTCTTGCCTTCCTTTATCGATTTGAATTCGAATTCAAGATGGTAGCTCTTCCCAAATTCCTTATGGAACTTGCTGTGTTCTACTATCCTCTTCACTTCTTTCACATCAAGCTTCCTTATTGTATTTTCAATCTCTCTTTTCTCTTCCTCTAATTTTAGAAGCGATCTCTTGTTCTCGAAATCTTTAGCGACAACAGCGATGAACCGTGCAGTAGGATATCTTTCAAGCAATTTCTTTGTGATTGTTATCTTCATTTTGCTTCATTAAACCATTTTAATTAATAAATCTATTCTCTAGGACCAAAGAGCGCCCTTCCTAGCCTTATCATAGTAGAGCCTTCTTCAATAGCTATAGTATAATCTTCTGACATGCCCATGGATAGGATGTTGAAGTCATTTACGTCACTAGAGACTTCACTAGTTACGTTACTAGAAAATTTATTTTCCTTTTTACTAATTGGGAGAACCCCCTTAAACCCCCCAGATGATATTTGTTTTAGATGTATTTTTGATTTTTCAAATAATTTTTTCATTTCTATGAAATATGGTCTTGTCTTTTCCTTGTCTTCAAAATCAGGTGCGATGCACATGAGGCCTCTTACCCTGATGTTCTTCAATTCAAATATATCTTCTAGCATCTTACGTAGGCCTTCTTTTTTGATACCTGATTTCTGAGGTTCTTCTCCGATGTTCACTTGGATAAGGATTTCTTGGACCTTGTCAATTTTTTTGGCTTCTTTGTTGATTTCTTCTGCTAGTCCAATTGAATCAATGCTTTGGATAACATCAAACATCTGCATTGCCTTCTTCACTTTGTTCTTCTGCAGATGGCCGATGAAATGAAACTCAACTCCATTCTCTTTCAGAAAATCTTTCAGCTGACAGTATTTCTCTTCTGCTTCTTGTATGCGATTCTCTCCTATTCTTTTTATTCCTGACCCTATAATATGTTTTATCTCATCTATCTTGCGCGTCTTTGTCGCTGCAAGCACATCGATGTTCTTTGGAACAGTCATCATTTTTCTAAAAACTCTTTTACTGTCTTATAATCCATCAAGTTTTTTCCACCAGTCACATCATGGCCGAAAGTCTCTTCCCGTATCTCCTTTGCATCAAGTGCCCTGACTAATTCTTCCTGGAACTGATATAATACTATCCTGTCCCTAAGAGACGTGTATGCCAAGGTCTTGGTCTTAGAGATATTATATATAGGGTCAATCGCTTTCCACTCTTCCTGCAATTGCCTTAAATCATATCCTTTTTTCACCAGCGCCTCTTTTATGCGTACTCCTGCGATGCTTGTCCAAAAAACATCAGAAAGCCTGCTTCCTGCTACACTTAAAATCATCTTATTGATTCTGATCCTTTTTGCGATATAGACTGAAAGGAAACCGCCTAATGACGTTCCAAACAGGTTCACTTCCTCTACATTGCTCTCTTTTATCGCCTGCCTTGTCTTCAATAATATCTCTTCAAAATATGCAACTGTCTTTTTCGTATCTGAGGTTATGACATCAAGCGGATAGTCAAATAATATGATAGTATAATCTTTTTCCAGCTTGTTTTTTAGGAATGCAAATACATCTGAACTGCTGCCCCAACCATGATAATAAATAACAGCCTTTTTTTTCTTGCCGATTATCTTATATTCTACTTGAGAGAATCTTGATCTAAAAATATCTTTTTTCAATAGAGATAGTTTTCCTAATATCACATCCTCATAACCTTTCATCCTAAAACATCACTCTCAAAAGCCCTCCAAATATCCTTATGAATAATAAATTTGCTATTATGTTTGAAACAGCATATTTTGCTAGAAAGTCGACAGGTGCACCGATAAAAAATGCACCTATGCCAAACAGTATGTTGAATATGACTATCAAGACCAAGGGAATTGAATAGATCAAAGACATAGGGATTATTGCTCCAACCATCCCGATGACCACATAAAATACAGTGCCATACATGGTGACCATAGGGCTTTTTGTTATCTCAAGAGATATGAGCATCCCAAGGAGATAAGATAGTCCTCCGACCATCGCTCCTGTAATGCTCCCATACCTTGAACTGACAAGCAGAGTCATCATCAGGCATATGTCAATCCCAAGGACAATGCTAAGATACTTCTTATGGAACATCACAAGGGAGGACAATATTATCGCGCCTATTATCACCATATAGTTCTTGAAAACAAAAAGCAAAAAAAATATCGGGGCTGCAAACAATGCTAATTTTGTGATGTTTTCTTTTGTAAGGCTGAATGCGCTTAACCTATA
>JAMPXQ010000078.1 GCA_023701075.1 Candidatus Woesearchaeota archaeon | reverse complement strand
TTTCATCTGTGCCAGCGACAGGCAGAGAAAGTTCTATCTTGGGATGCTTGCTGCCTGCGGCAGGATAAATCCATATAATAAAGAAAAAGACCTGATAGGAATTGTCCCTTATGGCGTAAAGGAAGGAAAACCAATCGGAAAGGAGAAAATCCTAAGAAAACTTATCCCTGAAGAAAAAAAGATAATCCTATGGATGAGCTCGTTTTATTCCTGGCTTGACCCGCTGAAAGTCATTGAGATAATCTATGAACTCAACAAGATAAAAGATGAGTATGCACTTGCAGTTGTAGGAGCGAAAAGCCCATTCCTCCATCAAAGCCACTATATAAAACGATATGATGAATTCATGGATTCTGCAAAAAAGAAGGATTTGCTGGGAAAGTCCATCTATGTACTTGACTGGATAGAGCATGATAAGATCCCTAGTATATACAATGAATCTGATATGTTCATCGCTGCGCATTTCCAGAGCCTTGAGACTGAGCTTTCATACAGAGTAAGGATGACAGAAGCCCTTTTTGGAAGGCTTCCGATCATCTGCGATGGAGGTGATGTTGTATCTGATATGGTCAAAGAGAACAAGCTTGGAATGGTCATTGAAGGATCATCACCTAAAGAGACAGCTAAAATGATCGCTGAAATCACAGAGAAAGATAAATTGCAGTTCAGGAAAAATATAGAGAAGTTCATCAAGACTCAGACCTGGGACTCACTGATAACGCCGCTAGATGTATTCTGCAAAAATCCTTTCAAGGATGATTCAAAAATAAGATTCTTGCCAGACCGCCTGATTGATGACAGGAGAGAGATCATGCTTATGCAGAGAAAAATCATTGATGAGAAAGAAGGCATCATCAGAGACCTTGAAAAAGGGATTATTGAATCAAACAGCAAATTCAAAAATCAGACTGATATGCAAGATAGGGAAATAAAAAAATTAAATGATCTAATCTCAGATATTAATTCAGATAACCTAGTACTGACTGATAAGCTTTCAAATTCCCAACACATAATTGAAGAGATGACTGCAAGCAATAAAGCCATAGCCTCTGAACTGATTGAGGTAAAAAATTCTCTTTTTGATGCCAAATGCAAAAATATCGAGCTTGGAGAGACAATCACAAAACAGAGGATGTTCATAGGAAAGTTCAGGGCCTCCATAGTCTTCAGCTTGTATAAGCTCACCAGCACGGTAGGAGAGACAAGAATCGGCCAAATCCTCCAAAAAATCCTCAAATGACCGTGTATACAAAATAGCCGTCTTCATAAACCTCTTGCAAGAAAGAGCACGTAAGCTTACCAGGAGATAAGACTAAAGACGCTTTAGCCTGTCTGATTATATCTTCCTTCTCTTTGCAAGAATATGAAAAGAACCTGAAATTCTCATCTATAAATCCGCCTTCCAGCTGCGCAGGTATCAGTGATATTACACCACTACTAGAAATAGGGTATACTGCTGAAGTCATGAAATATGGTGTCAGCAGCTTATTCCCTCTGCCATATTCTGATTCTATCCACTTCAAAGCTGCATATGACTTCAGGTCAATGACTTTTTCACTGTATTCCTCATATCTCTTGTCCAGTTGATATGGAAATGCAAACATAGAGGCAACATAAATTATTGAGACTATAACAAGAGCATTTCTCTTAAGTGAAAAACGTTGCAGCAGATAATCAAACCCAAGCATAGTCATCGGTATCATAGATATCAATGCATAATGGACAGCCCTGCTATACGGAATAAGTATAGCATATCCAGTCAATCCATGAAAAGACGCCAGGAAAAGCGATATAAAGGCAAATGAGAATATTGATTTAGGATAATCCGACCATCTTTCATTCATCAATAGGAAGACTGCACCAACTATGAACAATGCAGCATTGATTATGCCATACAAATATGGCAGGAAATAATCTATCTCCAATTTCCCCCAACCCTTTTCAAAGACCACCAATTGCTTAAGATACTCAAATGAATCTATCAGGCTGCCTTTCCATAAGAAGTGATAAGATACAACTATCCCAAGAAATACCAAAGGGAACAAGAAGACCATCTTATCACGGGATAAAATGTTTTTATAGACCAAAGGCTCAAACATTAGCGGAACAATCAGGATAATTGCAGATGGCACATGTATCATGAACAGGAAAATCAGGATGATGAATAATTGATAGGAAGATGAAACATTGCTGCCTGACCTTATCTTCAGAAGAAGGAACATTGCATAGAATATGAACGGAAAAGCCATTGTCAATGGCACAAAAAATTCCTTACCCAATATATTGACATTTGTAGTCAATGACATGTATAGGATGATTGCCAAGACAGAAAGCATGAATTTTTTTAGGAATTTCTGCATGAAGAGGAATAATGCCAAAGATGAAAAGACTGCAAATGCACCTGCAAGGTATTGATAATTTAGCACCGGATCATACCCGGTCAGCAGGAATAATCCTGCCAAGAAAGAGTGAAACCCTATCTCCAGATCAAAATGATCCATCGGCACACCTAACCAGGGATTGATCTGGTTGTTATACCCTCCATCCATCATCTGCATGGAAATCCCCAGGTGCTGCCATTCATCATGATGATAAGGGAATGGATAATCAAGATGCCTTCTGAAAGTATAGACAAACGAGAAAACTAAAAGTATAACAAGAAAGATATACTGGATCCTAGTCAGCTTTTCACCCACTTCCATCTTGAAACATGCTTCGATTAAAAATTTTTCCAAAAGATATATAAAGTAATACTTTTATTACTATTATTAATATTTATACTAGTAATACTTAAATAGGATGAAAAAAGGGATCTCGAAAGTCAAAGTATGCGTTTCTTTAGATATTGACATCTATCAAAAGCTCCAGAAGATCTGTGAAGAGACTGATGCCAAAATATCGACAAAAATAAATACTCTGCTTGAGAAATCAATTAAAAAAGAGGGAAAATGATACTAAAGATATTGCTTGAAGCATTTTTATTAGCTTTAGCAATGAAATATATAGCCTTGCCTAAAAGACAGACAAGGCAGAATAATAAAGAATTAAGCTTTCCGCCCAACTATGAATCAATAATAACTGAACCTACTATCCCTGAACTAATTTTTGTTTACTATTCCTCAATTTGCATGATATGCTATAAACAGCTGGAGTATATAAGATTAATATCGCTACTTAGGTTCTGTGCATTCTTTTCACTCATAAAATCAATTCTCGCCAGACTTACTTCACATGACTATGCCAAAACAATCACTAGTACCTATGAACGGATTAATATCACGGCAAATTCACTGCTGGAATCAATTGCTGCATCTGTTTCATTAAGCTCAAATTCCATGCAACTTATTCCTAATTGGTTGAAACCCAGACGAGCTAGCCTTAAGAGGGCCTCGTTTGTCGTAATCTTCTGCTTTATCATATACTTCCTCTTCTTTACGAATCTTCCAGGATTTGAAAGGGTATATGTCTGCGCAGTCAACGACTGCGGTTTTCCTTCTATGGGTGATGGAGACACCGGCAGCTCTGCCTGCACTGCTTACGGCGCATGCAACAGCGGACCTTTATGGAGCATAGGCGGAGAAGTCGATGCTGCTGCATGCTGCGGAGACGATATAACCAATGAAGGCACTACTGCGAATTATGTCATACTTGAAACTTCATCTACTGACACGCCTGCAGGCTATAATGATGCCACCACTGCTTGCTGCAGCACCAGCACTGACTGCAATTATAATGATGCATGCGTCGCGACTGGAAGCGCTAGCGCTGCTGCCATCCCTAGCAAAGCCTACTGCGGTGCAAGCAAGACATGGTATGGCGGAGACTATTCAAGCGCTGCATGCTCTGCGATTGCCGGAGCAAGCAGATGGGCCATAGGCGGAGAGACTGCCGCGTCCAATTGCTGCGGAGATGATTCCAGCGAATATTCCAATTCCTGCACGGATTCTTCAGCCAATGGGGCTTGCGGCGCTGATACGACTGCATGCTGCACAGCGAGCACTGACTGCATTGATGCAAGCGGCACTTGCCAGAATACCGGTGCCTGCTATACATTCAGCGGATCATATAAATCATACTGCAATTCCAATTCCTGGGAAGACCCTGATGAACTATCAGGATACTGCACTGCATCCGGATGCGGCTATACCTGGGGCATAGGTGGAGATATAACAACCTGCTGCGGTGATGACACTAATGAAAATATCCTTGCCAGAGTGACTGACACTACAATGGAAAATGGATATACCAGCAGCAGCGGAGATGATGCATGCTGCTCTGCATCAACAAGCTGTGTAGCTTCTTCTACATGCTACGCCAGCGGCACTTCACCTGCGGATGTGGATGCTGATGGGGACAATGATTACTGCAACCTTGGGACATGGAGAGACTGCAACACAAATGATGATTGCGTGGCTGCAGAAGGAGAGAAATGCTCTTCTGCCACCCATGATTGCTTCTATTATGGATATATATTCATAAAGAATCTTGGGACAACAGGAATTGAAGAGACTAACCAGGAATATACTTCTGTCCGATCTGTCTTTTTGGCATTGAATTATACTGACACTGCAATCTCTTGCAGATACACTAACTATGATGATCCTTCGACAAGGCCACCTGAAGACTATGCCGGATGGACAAGGTTTGAGAGCTGTCTTACAAGCAAGATATGGGAACTCACTGAAAGCGCAGGACGAAAAACAGTCTACTATCAGGTCAATGCCAGCACAAGAAGATTGACTTTCAACGATTCGATATATTACAATTTCACAGGCACCGGACTCGATCTTACCCCTGCCACAAAACCGACTGTGACTCTTGATGATTTCACCAATGATGACAACAATGCAATAGTCTCCTGGACCAATTCAACTGATACAGAGTCATCGATATTCAGCATACCGCTTAGATATTTTGTGGTACTTTACACTTCATCAGGAACCACTCTTGGTTCCGTGACCACGTATGAAACTAGCTACAATTTCAGCTTTGCTTCGCAAGCCCATGGAACAACCATATATGCAAATGTCTCTGTCATAAATTCAGTAGGCATGAAGACAAACGCCACAGGAGGCCCTCTTGAAATAGACCTAGTCGCTCCTGGAATCTCTGTCAGGGGATCCGCCTATAACCAATCTTCCTTGAGATATGTGACACTGCCAAAGCCCTCATGGATATTCGCTTCGAGCGCAAACTTCTCCTGGAATGCTTCTGATCTTGATTCAGGCGTATCTGAATACAGCTATGTACTCTCCATAGACCAGAATTCTGTGGCAGACAGCATCGCCGAGACATCGATACTCAGGAAGACCTATACTTCCCTAAGACCAGGAACGTATTATTTCAGCATCAAAGCAAAAGATGTTGCAGGCAACTGGGGTGCACCAAGAAAAATAAATATGTCCATAGACAGCACTCCTCCTACAAGGCCTAGAATTTCGGATCAAGATACTGTCACTGGCGGGATAACATTCACATGGACGCAGTCGACTGATGCTGAATCAGATATCTTGCTATACAGGATAAATCTGACAACCGGCCTAGGCGTCTTCATAAGATCTTTCAACCAGACTGACCTGGACAACAGAAGCCATACATTCAGCGTGAACTCTTCAGGAGATTTCAATGCAACTGTAGGCGCAATGAATGGTGCCGGGATCTGGATGTGGTCAAATGGAGAATCTTCTGTTGCTGATATAACACCTCCTTTGATTTTTGCACTGCCGAACCGCACCATAGGATCTGAACTTAACCTGTATGTGTCCCATAATCCTATCTTAAAAACATGGACTGATGAGGATGCACTATGCATGCATAATGAGAGCAGCTCATGGATGCTGTTCGAATACACTAACACTACGTATCACGAGACAAAGCTAGGCTACCTTGAATCCGGGACATACACTTATGTCATCAGATGCGAAGACATGTTTGGGAATGAGGATACTGCAGAGATAATGTTCCAGATAGCTGACACAGCGCCGGACACTATCTCAATATCAAACCAAGCATCTTTCTTTGAAGGGCAAAATGCGGACATCCGATTCAAGGTCACAAATACAGATAATCTTGTAGGTATAACTGATTTCAACCTGCTCCTTGATGGGAACGATTACCCCTTCAATATATTTGATGGGGGAGATGGATATTACAACCTGTCATTTGTAATGCCAGAATCCGGCGGATATGATCTCTCTTTGGAGACCACTAACATTGATGCACTCATCAGCCTGACAAGCAAAGAATTCGGCTTCAACCTGATTTATGAGGATCCAAGCATCGCGATGCCTTCAAATAAAGAACATATGACTTTTGTCAGCCAGGAGACAAGCATAGGGCTTGCTACTGATGATGAATTAGATATGGATACGATCACAACTGAAGCCCAATACCTCAATATAACCAATATAAACATGGATAAGAGAGCATTCATATTCAATACCAATGATATAAGATACCTGAATGACAGGGATGCAAGGCTCAAGAGAGGCAGTCTTGTAAGCTCAATAAATCCTTCGTTCGGATATCCTATATCTGAAGAGAAC
>JAMPXQ010000077.1 GCA_023701075.1 Candidatus Woesearchaeota archaeon | reverse complement strand
CATCATATCCATCACTTGATTATCTGGAGATTTTCGCTCATATTCAAAATCGCAGGTATATACATTACCTCTCTCTCTTCTGTTTTCAACCTTAAAAAAATTCTTCAGATACGGGTCTCCATGCGTATAGCCACTATTATGTATGCCATAAAGCTGCATTAATGCCTCACTAAACAGAGACAGCTTGTCATCCTTATGCACTCTTTGGTCCTGGAAGACTTCAACTAGGTCTGTCAAGTCCAAGGTTTTCATAACTATCATCAATCCCTTATCGTCATAGCTTATCAACTGCGGGACATTCAAGCCTGATTCATATAACGCCGGAATGAGCTCTTTTTCCCGCTCATATCGCTCACGCGCCCGACGATAGGGCTTTCTCTCCAATATCCCCCAAAGCATTGTCGGTGCAAACTCATGATATGTCTTTATCACTTTTGCAGGTGTGATAACCACACTATTTGTCCTTAAGAGCTTCCCTAAACCGTCAAAATCCATCCGATATGGATATATCCCTGGAATTAATAGATTACGGATTTGCTGTTTATTTTGAAAAATAGATTTACCAAAATTATTTAAACAATCCTTCAATTAATCAAGGCAGGTGGGTCAATTCATGGAACGCAATCTTGCTCTTGATTTTGTAAGGATAACTGAAGCTGCTGCCATGGCCTCTGCAAGGTGGGTAGGCAAAGGCGACAAGGACAAGGCTGATGAAGCAGCAGTCACTCTCATGAGAAAAACATTCAACAAGTTCAACATAAATGGTACTATTGTCATCGGCGAGGGTGAGAGGGATGAGGCTCCAATGCTATATATCGGCGAGAAGCTTGGTCATGGCGAAGATATGGATATTGCTGTAGACCCTCTTGAATGCACTAATTCTGTAGCTTACGGAAAACCGAATGCGATGACCGTCCTTGCTGCTTCTCCTAGGGGAACTATGCTTCATGCTCCTGATACTTATATGGATAAATTGGCTGTCCCTAAAGAAGCAAAAAAAGATATCTCAATCGAAGAGAATGTCAGCTATAACATTGAGGCGTTGTCATATGCGCTCGGAAAGAAAGCAAAAGACCTCACAATAATGGTGCTGGATAGGGAACGACATGACAAGCTCATCAAGGACCTTAGGAAGGCAGATGTGAGGATAATGCTCATATCAGATGGAGATGTTGCCGGAGCTATAGCCCCAAGCATACAAGGAAGCGGAGTAGATGCGCTATTTGGAATCGGCGCAGCTCCTGAAGGTGTCCTTGCTGCATCTGCTCTTGCATGCCTTGGCGGATATATGGAAGCAAAATTCAAATTCAGGGATGACATTGATAGGAAACGCGCGATAGATATGGGTGTCAATCCTGACATGATTTATAGGGTTGAAGACCTGGTAGACCATGAAAAAGCCATGTTCGCTGCGACAGGCGTCACCAATGGCCCTTTCCTTCGCGGCGTCAATTTCACAAAAGAAGGCGCCATCACCCATTCAATAGTCATGAGATCACAGACAAAGACAGTCAGGTTCATTGAAGGCCATCACAGATTCTCTGATGAGCCGAAGTATTAGAGGTGGAGAAAAATGAAGATACAGATACCTGCAGATGTCCCAAAAGGGATGCAGAAAGAATATGAGAAGAATTTCAATCTAGCTACAAGGAATACCGGAAAATTGATGCTTTTTGCCGGTGACCAGAAGATAGAACACCTGAATGATGATTATATCGGCACGACAAAAGAAGGATACAAGATATCTGAAGATGATGCTGACCCAGAGCATTTCTTTAGGATTGCAAGCAAGAGTGTGATTGGCGCTTTTGCCGGACAGCTTGGACTCATCTCAAGATACGGAAGAGACTATAAGGATGTAAATTACATAATAAAGATGAACTCAAAGACACATCTTGTCAAGGTCGACCAGGCTGAACAAAAAAGCTACTCGCTTGTTGATTTTGAAGATGTGCTGGAATTCAAGAAGAACTCCGGACTGAAGATTGTAGGCATCGGATACACTGTCTATATCGGCAGCGAGAATGAAGCTGAGATGCTTGCTGAAGCAGGAAGACTAGTCACATGGGCCCACCAGAATGGGCTTATCACGGTACTATGGATGTATCCAAGAGGCAGGGCGGTCAAGGATGAGAAAGACCCTCACCTGATTGCAGGAGCAGCCGGCGTAGCACTATGCCTGGGCACTGATTTTGCAAAAGTCAACTATCCTAAACAAGAGGGGATGAAAGACAAGGAAAGGGCTGAATGCTTCAAAGAAGCTATCAAGGCTGCAGGCAGGACAAAGGTCATCACTGCCGGCGGAAGCTCAAAAGACCCTAAATCATTCCTGCAGGAGACATATGACCAGATCCATATTAGTGGCTGCATGGGAAATGCGACAGGAAGGAATATCCACCAAAGGCCGCTTGATGAGGCCATAAGGCTTTGCGCTGCGATATCTGCTATAACCCTTGCCGGGAAAGATGTAGCTTTTGCATATGAGGTATATACTGGAAAGAGGAAGTTCTCATTATGAGCCATGACAGCCATAATGCAGATGCTCATGCTGATGGACATCAGGAGCTGGAGTATCATGATGCGCCAGAAGACCATAATGTCCCTATGCATCATAAGGAAGGTCATGCCAGTCATGGGGCTGGGCTTGGATTCATAAAAGAGAAGAAAGGGCACCTTGTGCATTCATTGCCTGATAATTCACATAGCCATGATTCACCTGCTGAAGAACATCATCATGGTTCCCATGCACAGATTATAATACCTCCTGAGCATCATCCAATAAAGACAGAATTCAAGCTGAGAAATAATTCAAAACATTATGTCGCCATGTGCATGAGCTGCGGAAGGCAGAGCATCTATGAGATGAAAAATGGAAGCAATTGCTGCAACATCATCTCAAATCTTAAGTTCATGAGGGTTTTCAATGACTCTGAAGAAGCAAAGAATTTCATCAAGTACCAGGAAGTTTGACCTCCTCAACCTAGCACTGCTTTTTTTGATTGTGCTGTTTGACCAGGCTACGAAATATCTCATCAGGACAAATATACCTCTGAATGGTTCAGTTGATATCGGGAAGATACTATCCTTTACTTATGTCCAGAATACTGGGATAAGCTTTGGGATGCTCAAAGGATTCAATTGGATATTCACGTTGATTGCAATATTCGCATTCATACTATTCGGATACTTCTACCTGACCGAGAGAAAGTTCCAGTACATCTTCATCCTTGCAGGAATAGCCGGAAATCTCATCGATAGGCTGCTCTTAGGCTATGTCGTGGATTTCATCAATTTCCATTACTGGCCGATATTCAATATTGCGGACAGCATGATCTCGATTGGGATTGTTTGGATAATATTGTTATCAGTGAAGGATACGAGAACAACCCTAAAAAAAGGATATTAATTTATTAGAGATTAGACAAACAATCCCTTACTGATGTATATGGACAAAAATATACTCCATTGCCTGAAGTGGATGTTATCAATGATTTTCTGGTTAGATTTTTTATACTTTGTTCTGCATGCTCGCCATAATATTTGCATTCAGAAAGTGTCATGCCACTAGAATTACAGATAGTCCTTAGAATACTCTGCTCATCAACACTTAATCTTGCAATATATCCTTTCAAAAAATTTTCAGCAGGTTCACTTTCAAAATAATGCAATTCCCTATAATCTGTCTCTAATTCCGGCACTTCCATTGCGGATATCAAAAGGTTTATCCTTTCAGATAAGAATAATTTATAGATACCTTGGCTAATGACTGAATCATAGTTGATTAAGACTACACTCTTATCTGCTAAAGCATCCTTTAGATACTGCAGCATGCTATCATGACTTAAGTCGAATCTTTGCAAGATGCTGCTAAGCTCTTTCTCTCCATGCTGTGAAAGATGGCTAGCTATGCTCCTGACAAGATTTCTGCTGTCCTTCACATCCCTGCAATCAACATATAATATATTGTCATCTGATTTGGCATAATGAAGTGCAAGATTTGCTCTTCCGCTGCCTAGCCCATGAACCACTACTACATGACTCTCTTCAAACATTGAAGATATATTCCTTATCCCACCCGCTACATTTGGAGAATCTTTAGCTTCCAGGATTGACTGCGGGATTACACCTTCTCCAATAGACCTAGTAAGCTTGATCTTAAGGTATTCCTGTAATTTATACCTATCTAGAACATTCCCACCAAAAGTTATCAGATAATGCATCAAATCATTATAGAGAGCTTTAGCCTTTACTCCATCATCATCAAAACAATGCTGTATTTCTCTGATTGAAGCTTCCTTATCATGCTTCCACAAAATCGAAGGAGATTCTAAGACAAGCTCATCTGCAGCCAAAGCAGACGCAGGATCTGTCAAGAAAGGTATCAATCTCTCAAGATTATATTCGAAATATTTCCTAAATATCCTTGTCCTAAATGAACCCATCTCTTTTTTGAATGCCACTGGAGAAATCGGTGCGACATTCACAACATATTCTCCTGCTCTTGGATCAGCCAATACCTTTTGTTCCTTTGTACCAAACATGATTACTTGGATATCATTATAAGTGAGAGCTTCTCCTAAAATCCTCTTTAATAAAATCGTGTTACTATTTACCATCTGAAGGATTGCATCTATTTCAGCTATAGGCCCATCAGATACATATGCATCCATCAACAGCTTCTCCTTAAGAGTATCATCTCTCCTAGCCAAAACTTTTGAATTGTTGCCCATCAGATTAGCATAAAAATCTATTGCATTCTCATCCGTTGAAATTATTAGTTCATCTGAGAATGCCACCTGCCCTCTCTTTCCTTCAAAATTCCTGAGGAACAATTGCGATTTGACCAAATCAAACATATCTCCTCTTCTTTCATTATGTTCATCTTGAATATAATTGCTATCCCATTTATTTCCTTGAGACATGACAGCATTGAACTCTGATGCAGATAATCTTGGAATGTGAGCTTCTCCAAGATAATAAACAATATACTTCCCTTCTGCGTACATCACCCTGATTGAACCATCAAACCCCATAGTGGTATTAGCTAGAGATTTTATCCTCCCTAATGTTGCGTCCGTTATCCTATAGAGATTACTATGAAACCTTTCGCCCGCCATAGTGTTAAGCATTTCAAAAAGTGACTTGAGATTTTCATCTCCTTCGATGACTGTAACAAGGGTATAAGGCTTGACTGGCTGATCCATATATGTTTCTGCTCCAGACAGCACTTCTTCTTTTTGTTTAATCGTATTGGATGAATAGTGTCTCATCTTTGCAAATTCAGCAGCCATATTCTGAAGCAATTCTTCTTTTTTTGATCTTAGATCTGTGATCCTTGATTCATAAGGCGTCCTTCTATAGATATAAGCATCAAGAGATAGGTCACCAAATACCAGCTGCAGGAACTCATGAGAAACATTTTCCTGCATAGAGAAATAAATGCTTGGAATAAGCTCAGATGAAATCTTATTCTCTTCTATGAATTTTATTGCTTCTCTCCCATTATTTACCAATTTTAGATAGCTCAAGAAACTTGAGCCTATGTCCGCTTTTCCGGTCGTGCATTCTGTTGAATAGTTCATCCATAAGAATTTTGTTTGGTTCGTGAAAAAATCCATTACATTATCTTTCCTGAACAAAAAATCTGCCAGGTCTTCAGTTAAGATCCCATTCTCTCTTGAATAATCATCAGCTACACCTATCACTCCAATCTGTTTTTTTAACCATGCTTCTTTTTCAGACAATGGCCAGATATCTATCGGACAATTAATCCCTTTGCCGTCATAATTCAACCTATTTGACAATACAAAATTTTGCGGAACAAATATTAATTCACCTGTCTGCGGATTAATGAATGGATAAAGACCTGAATATTCTAATTTGCCTTCAACCATCTGTATCCTGCCAACATCTTGAGAAGGTATGAATCCTTTTGGATCTTCTAATGGATAAGGCATAGGCAAAGGACTGGAATAGACAAAAAAGATCGTATTCCCTCTTCTCTCGAATTTTGCTATCCCAGGCACAGTATTTCCATCTTTAAAGAAATTGGAAAAATCACTATTTGGCAGCCATTCCAGCACATCATCTATAGTAATCTTACCCATGCTGAATCCATAAAACTAGGTATATAAAAATATTACTATTTTTACTACTTAAAAGTAATATAATCTGATCAATTAGTGATTGCCATGATTGCAAAGCAAATGAGCTGGAAACCTATCCTGAATAATTTTATAAATCCGGATCCAATAGCCTTGCTCATGAAAAATACAAGGCTTGCTTCATGCGTCATCTTAAAGAAAGGCGACAATGTGCTGATGCTAAGAAGGAAAAATACAGGGTTTGAGGATGGCAAATTCACTTTCCCTTCCGGAAAGCTCAATGAGAATGAATCTTTCTCTGAATGCGCCAGAAGAGAGACTCTTGAAGAAGTGGGCGTAATCCTAAATAACCTGGAACCTGCACATGTCCTTCACCGAAAAAAAGAAGATACTGATATCTGGGTGGATATAATATTCATATCTACTGACTGGGAGAACGAGCCTGAGAACAAGGAGCCGCATAAGTGCGATAAGATTGAATGGTTTCCTATTGATAGGCTCCCTGACAACACAATAGGTTTCATAAGACATGCAGTTGAACAGATAAGGCAAAATAAGAATTATTCAGAATTCGGTTGGGACTAGAAAGCGCTG
>JAMPXQ010000076.1 GCA_023701075.1 Candidatus Woesearchaeota archaeon | reverse complement strand
TCCTCTATCGTGTGACCAATCCGGATCCGACAAAGAAATCAGGTTTCATCTATGAGAAGAGAAGACTGGATGATTTCACAGGCTATGTCCTAAGCCCGTATTTCAACGTGCCTCCAGGTGACTGCATAATAATAGAATTCGGGCCATATATGCAGTCTACAGATAAGATGTGCGAGACATATAGGTTGGCAGTATCAAAAGGTGAATTGAATGGCGGTTGAGGCATATATCCCTACACTGAGCATTGTCATAACGACAGCAGCCATCGATTCGATAAATCCATGTGCAATCGGAGTATTGATACTGATGCTGTCAGTCCTTGTAGGTGCGGATAAGTCAAACAGGCGCATATTGGCACTAGGTTTGTCATATATATTTGCAGTATTCTTGGTGTATCTTCTGGCAGGCCTTGGCCTGTTGTATTTTTTCTCAAGCATACCTCTCTGGGTTACTGAATACCTCTCGATATTTGTAGGTGTATTGATAGTAGGCGCAGGTCTTCTGGAGATTAAGGATTTTTACTGGTATGGCAAGGGATTCTCTCTTCAGATACCTGCAAAATACGCAAAGAAGATACAGGAGTTCAAGGCTAATGTGAGCATCCCTGGCGTCATGGTCCTGGGTGCCTTTGTCTCAGGTGTCGAGCTTCCTTGTACAGGCGCTCCATATCTTGCGATAATAACGATGCTGTCAGCCAAGTTTGATCTTGTCGCAGCATTGATGCTGGTGCTCTATAACCTCATATTCGTGCTTCCGCTCCTGATAATACTCATCATGGTAGTAGGCGGCAAGAAAGTTGCAGACCTTCATGAATGGAAGCAGAGCAACAAGAAATACATGAGGCTTGGGATAGGCATAATGCTCATTGCGATGGGATGGTTATTGATGCTGATAGCGAATGGGACGATCAATTTCGGTTAAGACTTTTTCTTATTTATTTGATTGGATATGTGAAATGAGTATTAACTATTCTTTCTATCTGAAGTAATACTTCATAGCCCATGTCTGCTCTTTCAATGTAAATGAGAGTCCGCTAAATGCGTCAAAAAACCCAGCGTTCATGGAACTATTGCTTATAGCAGGGTATCTTCTTTTATGGAGCTCCATATAGCCGCTGCTAAGGAGCCTATCTTTGATATAATTTCCCTGGTCTACGAAGGATACTATATGGTGTCCATCCACAGCTTGAAGGAAGTTTTGTCCGATCTCGATGAGTGCACCGCCAAATCCTTTGCCTCTCTCAAAATGATCGACATCCATCTTCCCAAACCAATAGTTAGTCGCATGAAACTCATCAGGGATGTCAAAATATCTGAAAAATTTAAGGGAGCGCCTTGGATTATTATAGAAAAAATAAGCACCGATGTCAGACCTGGCTACATATTCCCTCACATCCTGTTCACCCGGATATGAATAATATATTGATAGAGCAAGTGCGTTCCTCTCATTTGCCATGCTGATGAATAGGCTTAGTTTCTTTGAGTCATTTAGTCTTGTAAGTGTGCCTATGCGATATTCTAGTTCAGAATCATCAAATCTTGAGCTATCAAAGAAAAGGTCTGCAGTAAGATTCTCATCAAACACTAGATCATACGTAGTTTTTGATGAGGTTATTCTTTGTTTTAGCATCTTGGCATAGGATGATTGATTTATTTATAAATCTGATATGATGTGCTGGTCATCTTATTGTATTATGAATGGTTCCATCATGAGTTTAATTTCAAAAATGGAATATTCTTTCCAAAAATGAAAATATTTATATAATCAGGAGAAACTATAAGATTAGATGGGCATCCTTGATGGGCTTCTGGATGAAAAGCTTTACAGAGTGATCTCGCTGTTCCTAAAAAGCCCTGGTCAATTATATCATCTGAATAAGGTCTCAGAAGATTCAGGTGTGCCGCTGGCGACAACATTTCGCATCATGAAAACGCTTCATTCTAACGGATACATATCTATAACAAAGATATCAAAGCTCAAATTATACAGCCTGGCAGAGAACAGCGCAACAAAACAGCTCAGGAGGCTGCTATGAAAACAGCCCATCTATTGGCAATATCCTTGCTGATGATAGCAGCAGTAGCCTTGTTCATGTACATTGATCCAAAGATAACAGGGCTTCCTGTTCTCTCTACAAGAGTAGTCATCCTAACCACACAGGGATCGAACTGCAACATGACCTTTTTCCAAGGCTGGAACCTGGTATCTTTCGCATGCATCCCGGGCAGTCAGGAGATGGATTTCCTAAATATAACCTATGGCTCCATCCGTACCTATGATTCAAGCGATTCATCAGATCCATGGAAGAGCTATAACCCATCACTTCCAAGTTATGTGGTCCATGATCTCACAAGCATCTCGCGTGCAAAGGGATACTGGGTGCAGGTTCAAAATGAGACAGTGTTCTTCAAGAATAGCACGCTTGCAAAGCCTACATTCATTACGCTTAAGAGAGGCTGGAATCTGATAGGTCTTCCAAACCAGACAATAAGCGATACATATAACACTTTTGAGACACTGATTCCAGGCCTTGATTATATCTACTTATACAATGCATCTGATTCAGACTGGAAAGAATGGACCTGGAACACATCGCTCCCAAGCGATCAGGACCTTAACAGGTCGCCATATGGATTCGGATATTGGATATATATGCTAAACGAGACGACATTCACGATACAATGAGATACGCAATGCTGCTGATGGGATTGGTATTGATCATGGCAGCGTTAGCAATACCTCCAATACCTACAGAGTTCTATGGAACAGTCACCATCTATGATGTGAATAAGACTCCTCTCCATATAGGCACGCAGGTGCAGGTGAGGGTGAATAACGAGTCCTGCGGTGTTTTCAGTGTAGCGAATGCAGGTTATTATGGCACGCTTACGTGTCTTGGAGATGATAATTATACTGCAGCAGATGAAGGGGCAGTCCATGGCCAGAATATCCTGTTCTATATCGATGGAGAATTGGCTCAGGTAGTCTCAGGGGATCCTGTATGGTATTACGGAGAATATCATAATGTGAACATAACGCCTATTCCGGCTTGCAGCAATGGCTGGTGCGAGATGACAGAGAACTGCGTTGTCTGTGCAGAGGATTGCGGTCTGTGTCCTAGGAACCAGACAAATAATACTGGAGGCGGTGGTGGAGGGACTGGCACGAATAATACCGGAGGAGGGAATGGCACAGGTTCAGGTACAGGCGGTGGTGCCGGTGGAGCTAGCGGCGGCGGGGGCGGCGGAGGCGGAGGCGGAGGAGGTGGCGGAGGCGGAGGTGGATCAGGAGGATACGCTAATCTGCCTGGCGGGACAGGACAGATAGATACTCAGATGGACATCTGTTCAGAAGACTGGGTCTGTACTGAATGGAGTCCGGATCCTTGTCCAGTGCAGGAGATACAGTATCGGGATTGTTCAGATAGGATGAATTGCACTACAGAATATGTTAAGCCAAAGCTGAACCAGAGCTGTGATTACAAAGGAACTTGTTTTGATGTATTGAAGAACCAGGATGAGACAGATGTGGATTGCGGTGGAGTCTGTAAGCCGTGCAAGCTGGATAAAGGATGCCTGGTGGATCTTGATTGCGAGTCTGGTTTCTGCGATCCACTGGATAATGTATGCAAGGAACCTACATGTACAGACGGATTCAAGAACCAGGATGAGACAGATATAGACTGCGGCGGCTCTTGTCCTTCATGCATAAAGCCCACACTTGAGAAACCTTCTACTATAGTTACATTCATCTCAGAAGGATGCGGAGATTTCCCATGGCTGTTTGTCTTATTATCCTCGCTTCTGACACTGGTCATCTTCTTCATAGGGAAATTATATGTCGCAAGAGTGAGGGGCAGCAGCAAGTTCCATAAGTTGGATAAGGTTGATCAGATGATACGGCTCTACAACCTGAACCGCAACCTGGATGTATTCATAATCCTGGTCATCCTTATAGAGATATCAGTTGCATTATATCTATATTATTTCTGTGAGATAGCGATATGGATATTCCTCATGCTGCTCATAGTCTTCCCATTATTTGTCGCAATGATGATCAAGTATTATGTATATGACGAAAAAAGGAAGAAGAAGAGGCTGCATTCCCTCATAGTGAAGCATGAAGACCAGATAAGGAGGCTCATAGAGATAGAAAAAAAAGAGATAAAAAAAGAGGAGAAGAATGCGTATGGTGCATTGGTGGATTTGGACTATTCAAAGATGGATAAGACTTTGGCAATCAAGCTAAAAGACATAAAATACCTGCTTGAAGAGCTTTCAGGTGCAGCAGATGAGACTCCATTTGAGATACAGAATTCTTTGGCAGACAGCATCAGCCAGCTTGATAGTGATAAAGAGAAGCTGGAGCAAGACCCATATTTAGTAAAACTGTATCAGGATCTCAAGATGATTGAGACTATAAATAGGGACATATTGACGCATTTCAAGGAGCTCAAGGATGAAGAGGCAGTAGATGCAGAGATGATAAAAAAACTTGGAGAGGCAGATTCAAAAAAATCAGAGACAAAAGAGAAAGATGGGCCAGGAGAATCCCATGAGTCGGAATCATCAACTGATTCAAAAGAAAAACAAATGAGAAAAAAGCAAGAGAGAGAAGAAAAGGTAGAGAAATCAGAGAAAGAAGAAAAGCAGGAAAACGGAGAGAAAAAAGAGGAAGTGAAGAAACAGGAAAAAGAAGATAGAAAAGATGCCGGAAACACTAGCGAGAAAGAAAATGATAAAGACACTAAAAAAGAACATATCTTAGCAGGACAGAAAGAAGCTGCGGCAGTAGAGAAACAGCCCGCAGAATTTGAGACGCTTGAATCCATGTTCAGGAGAGCGGCAAAGCTGCATAAGGAGAGCAGGCTGGAAGAAACAGAAGCGCTCTATAAAGAGATACTGAAGAGGGATGAGAATTACAAGCCTGCATTATATTATCTGGCAAGCATCTATAACCAGAAGAAGAACCTGATTGAATCAAAGAAGATCTATGAAAAGATAATCTCTTTGGATCCAGGTTATCTTCACACAAAGGAATACTATGATAAGTTGAATAATGTTTGATGGATGTTGATAACTGTTTTTTTTTAATAGGATTGTCTGCTATAGTTTACCTCTTATAATCCTAGTTATATCCTATTTAAACCATAATTTTTTATACATGGAAGTCAATATGTAATATCATGGTATGCGATCACGTGAAGAGCCTGTATAGATATGTGAAGAAGAATGACCTAAAGATCAGCGCCCAAGACATCCTGACAGTGGAGTGCAGGAAATGCCAGGATAAGGACAGATGCAACTCGATTGATTAAGATGGATATTTTTCTATACTCATTTCTGCTGATAATCGGGATCCAGATATTGTTTTTTATATTGGCGGCATCATTTAAGACAGATAAAGTGACAGACTTGTCATATGGATTGACTTTTGTCATTGTCGCATGGGCCTTGTTTATCAATAATCCTGATTTCAAGACCATGTTCCTATTGATAATGATGCTGTTCTGGGGAGTGCGTCTGTCATCCTATCTTTTCGTCAGGATTCTGCATATGGGGAAAGACAAGAGGTTTGATGGCATAAGAGAAGATTTTTTCTCATTTGCCAGGTTCTGGCTGCTTCAGGCAGTCTCGATCTTCATCATATTGCTCCCATCAATCATTGTGTTTGGAAACCCATCTAAATTCAGCATATGGAGCCTGCTCGGGATTGTTGTCTGGATGAAAGGGTTCACGATAGAGAGCATTGCAGACATGCAGAAATTCATCTTCAAGCAGAAGAATAAGGACAGGTTCATGAAAGAAGGCTTGTTCAGATATTCGCAGTTCCCAAATTACTTCGGAGAGATGTTGGTATGGCTGGGCATATATCTCTATTCAGTCCCCTATCTGTCAGGATTTGGATTCCTCTCAGTGATCAGCCCGATCTTTATAGCAGTCCTTTTGCTGTTCGTGACAGGCATTCCGCAGCTAAGAAAAGGATACAAAGAGAAATATGGGAAAGAATACGAGAGATACGAAAAACAGACTTCTTTATTGGTCCCTTGGCCGAAATTTAAATGATAAAATGGCGTCTAAATTTTATACATCTCAAGGGCTATATCTTTCTCGATATCATGTCTTATGATAGGTGAAACATATCCTTTGACAGGTTCATTTTTGATATTGTGGATAGATTTATATCCGATGTCTTTTAGTTCAGGAAGCCATCTCTTGATGTATCTGCATTCATAATCATACCTTTCCTGCTGCAACCATGGGTTGAAGATCCTAAAATAGGGCTGAGCATCGCATCCTGTAGAGGCTGCCCATTGCCAGTTTCCGTTGTTGACACAAGGGTCATAATCAATCAGTTTTGTTGCAAAATATTTCTCTCCTTTCCTCCAGTCTATGTGAAGGTCCTTTATGAGGAATGAAGCAGTGATCATCCTCACCCTATTATGCATGAATCCAGTTGAATTGAGTTCTCTCATGCCTGCGTCCACTATAGGAAAGCCGGTTTTCCCTTCGCACCAGGCTTTGAACTTCAGTTCATCATCTTTCCATTTTATATTGTCATACTTATTTTTGAAAGCGTGGCCAAAGACATGCGGGAAAAAATACCCTATATGTGTAAAAAAATCCCTCCAGTAGAGCTCATTTAGGAGCACAGAGAATTCTCCAAGCTGCCTAGTGATTTCATAGTATGTCTCCCTGATAGAAAGTGTCCCAAACTTATTATGCGGGCTTAGTTTTGTAGTCAGTTCTCTGGAAGGATAGTTCCTGTCTTCAGAATATCCCGCGAATCTTCCAAGTGAACTCAATATCTTTAGGCCTTCTTTTCTTCCTCCGTGCGTTATCAGCTGAGGGTTCTTCACGTATGTAACTTCATCAAGTGAAGCTTCAT
>JAMPXQ010000075.1 GCA_023701075.1 Candidatus Woesearchaeota archaeon | reverse complement strand
TGTGATAAAGACAAGGAGCGAAGGTTATACAGATGAGAAGATCAGGGCCACGCTCAAAGGTTCAGGTTATTCTGATATAGCTATAGATGAGGCCATGTCAAAAGAAGAAGAGGCAAAGCCTGATAAGACAAGCGTCATGGCGATTTTTGCATTGGTCTTCGCGTTCATATTCCCGCTGGTCGGTCTGATACTGGGGTTTATTGCGCTCTCAAAGATAAAGAAGACTGGTGAAGGCGGAAGAGGCCTTGCTATAGCAGCGTTGATAATAAGCGCACTTTTGTTCTTGGTCAATCTAGTATTCTTGATGATATTCATGTCGGCATTTTTTGGAGTGTTAAATCCGCAGAAGCTTCTTCCGGAGAAATGCCAATCAACAGCAGGCCTTGATTGCATCTCTATGGGGGTATTTACAGGTGACACTGTCACAATCGCTCTTAGGAATAATATGGCGACACAGATAATGATAACTGATGTTGCAGCGATGTCAGGCAGCTGTATAGGAAGCAGGGAGATAGGGTTAGGTAACAGTGATTTTATCCCTCTAACATCTACTGAAGTGCAGAATAATCAGGCATTTAGGTTGAAGCTAAATGGATGCAAGAATGGCAAGATAGGGTCAAGGTATGAAGACACGATAATTGTTTCTTTCAAAGAGCTAGAATCAGGATTGGATAAGAAAAATGAAGTGGAAATAAGAGGAAAAATAATCTAGACTTCTCCTTTTATCTTTTCTATCTCTTCATTCAGGAAATCCAGGTTCTCGATCAATTCTTTATATGAATTCCTTACAGTCACTTCAGTCACATCAGCGACTTTGGCGATCTCAGCCTGTGTTTTCCTTTCATTGTTTATCTTTGAAGCGATGTAAAGTGCTCCTGCAGCAATCCCTTTTGGGCTTCTTCCGCTGGTTATCTCTTCTTTTGAAGCGATCTGTACAATATCAAGTGCTTTTGTCTGCGTTGCAGGATTCAGTTTCAGTTCAGATGCAAACCTTGCGACATAGTTTGTTGGGTCTATAGGAAGCGTCCTGATATTCAGGTTTCTTGAGACGTACTTGAAATTCTTTGCGACTTTCTTCTTGTCTATCCCTGTTACTTCAGAGACTTCATTTAGTGTCCTTGGTATATCATACATCCTAAGGACGGCATAGACGACTCCTGCGACAACTGCTTCAGTGCTGTGTCCTCTGACTAGTCCTCTTTGCACAGCTTCAGTATATATCCTTGAGATCTCTTCTTCGACATAATTTGGAAGCCCTAGGACAGAGACGATCCTTTTTATTTCAGAAAGTGCCAATCTTAAGTTGCTTTCGATTGCAGTTGAGACTCTCCTTTGCCACAGCCTTAATCTATAGAACTTGTCCTTGTCTCTTTTTGAGAGTTTGTGTAGGTCAGCTTTTGTTCCGATGCTTGTTCCTAGGCCTCTATCTTCCTGTGTATATGTAAGGGGGGCTCCGGTCCTTCTTCTTGAATCCCCTGATTCAGAATCGAATTCTCTCCATTCCTGGCCGAAGTCAAAAAGCTTGTCATCAAGTACAAGACCGCACCCTTTGCAAGCTACTTCTCCTTTATCTTTGTTCCACTGCAGCTGCTCAGCAGCGCATTCTGGACATTTTCTATATTGTAATTCCTTGATCATGCTGATTCCCTCCCCTAACTAAATCTTTCTAACACTTGCACCCCCATTTAGAAAGACCCTAAGGTAAGAGCAGTTAAAAACAAGTTGTATATAAAGCTTTCGCAGTAATTCTCTATAAATCTATAATTTCCTTACCTCTCTGCACGAGAAAAATACACTCCATCATCCGACAATTTTATATAACAATAGTGTTTCCGAGGCATTATGGCTTTGACTTCTATCCAGAGGCGTACACTGCTTAAGTTCATCAAGCAGCTTGAACCTGTCAGAGGAAGGCATACTGAACTTGTTTCAGTATATATTCCGGCAGGATATGATCTTAATAAGATAATCCAGCATCTGGCACAGGAGCAGGGCACAGCAAGCAACATTAAGGATGCAACTACAAGGAAGAATGTTGTAGATTCTTTAGAGAGGATGATACAGCATCTGAGGCTCTTCAAGATGACTCCTCCTCATGGTCTTGCAGTCTTTTCAGGCAATGTAGCTTTAAGGGAAGGACAGCAGGACATTGAAGTGTATTCTATAGAGCCTCCCGACCCATTGAATTTCAGGTTGTATCGATGCGATAAGACTTTTGTATTGGACACACTAAAAGAGATTTCTGAGAAGAAAGAGACCTATGGCCTTGTTGTCATGGACAAGAGAGAAGGCAATATTGCATTGTTGAAAGGCAAGAAGATAATCCCTCTTGTCACGACAAATTCAGTTGTCCCGGGAAAGACTAGGGCAGGCGGGCAGTCAGCCCATAGGTTTGAGCAGCTAAGAGAGGGAGCTGCCAAGGAATTCTATAACAAGCTGGCAGAATATGTGAAAGAGCAGTTCTTGCCGATGACTGAGCTTAGGGGAATACTTGTAGGAGGGCCGGGACACACAAAGAACGAGTGGCTGGATGGGAATTTCATAACAGACCTGATCAAGAGGAAGATAATCGCTGTGAAGGATGTCGGATATACAGGGGATTTTGGCCTCCAAGAGCTTGTCGATAGGTGCCAGGATGTCTTGGCGAATGAAGAGATAAGTAAAGAGAAAGTGATAATGCAGAAATTCTTTGACGCTCTGGCAAAGACACCGACCAAGGTTGCATATGGTGAAATTCAGGTGAGAAAGGCGCTTGATGCAGGAGTTGTCGAGACACTTCTTCTGAGCGAGACTATTGATGATAATATAGTAGAAGAGCTGTCTGAAAAAGCAGAGCAGTTTGGGACATCGGTAGAAGTCATCTCGACAGAGACAAGGGAAGGTGTACAGTTGCGGGACATGGGAAGATTCGCAGCTATTCTTAGGTACGAGACGCACTGAGTCGCAAAGCTTTCTGGATAAATTCAGTTCATATGTTTTTTGCAGTGAGATAGTTATTTTTTAATATTGGCTCCATTTTTCTTTGGCGATGGATACAGGTGACTTCAATGATTTTCTACGCATTTTGGTGTTTTATAAGTTGAAGCAGGTTCCAAGGAATTCATCCAATTGCTATATGACGAAGGATGACGTTTTTCTAATAAGGACAGAGACTGCATCAGAGCATACTAATTCCACTATCTACCTATGTGATTATCTGATCTATGCAGAGCCTGAATTCTCAAGTCTGGATAGGTTGCATGTTCATGATCTGCTGTCGATTCACGATGTGCCTGAGATTATAACAAAAGACATCGGGATTTCAGAGAGAAAAAAAAGAGAAAGTAAAGAGAGGATGGAGCTTGAAGCAATCCCAGTATTATATGGTATGATGCCAAATGGATTGAATAAGCGGTTTCTTGAGTGCATAGAGGAATATAGATTGAATATTACCTTAGAAGCAAGATTTGCAAATGGTGTTGATAAGATGGATTCACTGGTCCATGAATTGCAGTATCCATTAGATTGGGGTCCAAAAGGGTTCGATGAAAAAAATGTCAGGGAATGGTTTCAGCCTTCATTCGAATATTCACCAACCTTCATGAGGTATTTTGAATCTACTTTGTCATATCTGAAGGATCAGGGTTATTTCAAAGTGTAATTAATTGTTTATATCTTTTTATATAAGCATAGATTCTTTGCGTATTTATGGGAAAAAGGATATTGTTCTCCATGCTGTTTGTCCTGGTTCTTGCAGGCGCAGTCTATTCATTTGATGAGACAAAGACAGTGAAAAAAGGTGTGCAGTCAGAATACTATGAAGATAACTATCATGAGTATAAATTATCTTACGACCCGAAATTAAGGCCATATTCCATTGTTGGGAAGAAGCCGCAGAATATCTTGATATATACAAGCGGTAAGCAAGGGATAGCCATTCCACAGTTCAAGTCAAAGGATGATTATGATGATTTCCATAGTCCTTTGCTTGTGCCAAGATATTCTCAGGACTACATAAAAAACCCGTTTCAGATAAGGAAAGCGGATACTATAAAAGTAGTCTACGCAAGATTGAAGACTATCCCGGAAGATACAAGTTCTTTCAAGGTCATATATGTCTAGCAGCCTATAACTATAGCTATTTGCTTTTGTTATTAGGCTATCAAGCTTAAATTTATAAACCTCTAAGTTAAGGTCTAACCTGATGCACCATATTGTCCAGAAAGCATATATCGAGCTTTTCCAAAAAGAGCCGGATTTTGATGCCAACATAAAATACTCAAGGGCATTCAAGGGGTTCAATGCGAATGTCAGGTATACTAGAGAGGTCATGCATTTCCGGCTTTCCTACCAATGGAAAGAGATATCAGATGACATCAAGATAGGCTTGATCCAGTCTCTGCTAAATAAAGTGTTCAGGTCAGACAAGAAGACGATGAATCAGGAGCTCTATGAGATATTTCTAAAGAAAGTGCCTACATTTTCCAAGAAATTGGAATCAGACCCGATCCTAGAAGATTCATTTAATAGGATGAACGAGCTTTACTTCCAAGGTATTTTCTTGAAGCCGAATCTTGTCTTTGGCGGCAACAATTTCCGCACTTTAGGGACATATAACTATAACGATGACACGATAATGATATCTTCAGTGCTAAGAAAGGACCAGAACCTCATGGACTACGTCATGTACCACGAGATGCTCCATATGAAGTTCCGCTATAAGAAGACAGGGAAGCGTGTCGTCCATCATTCTAAGGAGTTTAGGGAATGGGAGAGCCGTTATCATGATAAGGATGTAGAATCAAAGCTTAAGCAGTTTCTGAGGAAGGAAAGGTTCCTGGATATCTGGTTTTGAGGCCGGACAACTGTCAGTCTTCCCAAGAAGTGATTTATTTTCGCCGCTATCTTTATAAATCCCTGGAAAATTCTCTGTACTATGGCAGGTACAAAATTAACCCATGTCGGTTCAATCAAAAAAGGGAATTATGTTTGCATAGAAGGCGTAGCTTGCGTAGTCAAGGATATCCAGGTCTCAAGGCCAGGGAAGCACGGCCACGCAAAGATCAGGGTCAGCGGCGCAGGTCTCATGGACGGAAGAAGGCGTGAGGTTGTCATGCCAGGGCACGATAACATCGAGGTCCCGGTGATCGATAAGTTGAACGGTCAGGTGCTTTCGATATCAGGAGACGTAGCCAACCTTATGGACATGGAGACATACGTCACATTCGATTTGAAGATTCCAGAAGAGCTCAAGGATACAGTGAAAGACGGTGCAGTCGTTGTCTATTGGGACATACTTGGAGAGAAAGTAATGAAGCAATTGAAAGGAGCTGAATAAAATGGTTAAATTCCCGGAAGCAGATGCAAGGATAATGAAGAATGTCTTTGTATGTAGAGCCTGTAAGTCAAAGACAAGGACATCAAATCTCAAGGTCTTGGCAGGAAAGGTCACATGCAAGAAATGCGGCCAGCACGCATTCAGGCCACTAAGGAAGAAATGAGTTTTCTGATTCATTTATCTGTATTTTTTAGGAGAGGCTAAGATGAGTTTCCTAGTCCAGTATCTCCCAGTTATTTTGTTTTATTTAGGCCTTTTTCTGATAATCTACATAAACAGGGACAGGTTCGAGAAGCAAGGCATAGTCTATCTGTATAAGACAAAGATAGGGCTAAAGCTGATGGATTCATGGGGGAAAAAGCTGAATTCTTTCGTGAAGTTCACTGCATTTATAGGTGTAGTCATAGCTTATCTTGGTTTTTTTCTTGTGACGTTCATGCTGGTGAAGAATGCATTTGATATTATCATAAGAAAGCCGGATGTTGTAGGTGGCGGTCCTGTCATCCCAGGTCTTCCTATAGCAGGTCTGGGAGTAACATTTCCATTGATAATAGGGTGGATAAGCCTGTTCATAATAATGATAGTGCATGAATTTTCTCATGGTATTGTAGCAAGGGCTTATAATGTGAAAGTCAAGAGTTCAGGCATAGCTTTCTTTGGTCCTATACTGGGCGCATTTGTAGAGCCGGATGAGAAAGACCTGATAAAAAAGCCGCATAAGGTGCAGCATTCCATATTTGCAGCAGGTCCATTCTCTAATGTGATACTGTATTTCGTCTGCCTCATGCTGATGTTTGGTATAATGCCGGTTGTCTCTCCTCTTGTCGGAAAGACAGCAGGGCTGTTTGGATACAATTCTACTGGCGTATATCTTGAGGATGTGAAGCCTCTCAATTTCGGGTTGGCAACTATGATAACAGGTGTCTCAGTCCAGGCAGGTATAGAAGTGACACCTATAAAGAACAGTAGCTATCCAGCATATAATGCAGGCATGAAAGACGGTGCAGTGGTAAACGGCATCAATGGTGAGAAGGTAGAGAACATCACTCATTTCATAGGCGCACTTTCAAAACTAAAACCAGATGACATGGTATTGATATCGACAGATAAAGGGGATTATGAGCTTGTTGCAGTGAGAAATCCAAGCAATGCAAGCATGGCATTCATCGGAGTATCGAATTTCAAGCAGCATTTCGCATCAAGGCCAGGGTATCCGCAGTTTTTGCTAAAAAGCCTGCTATGGTTCTTTGAACTGTTGTTCTGGACAGGGTTCATCAGCATAAATATAGGCCTAATAAACCTCTTCCCAATATTCATCACAGATGGCGCAAGGATGCTAAAGCTCAATTTTGAATATGTATTCAGGAAGAAAGGGGATGAGTATTGGAAGATATTGAATTTTGCTGCTCTGGCAGTCATCCTGATAATAATCTTCTTACCGCCTATAATGAAGATATTCTCTTGATTTATGAAATATGCCAACCATTAGGTGGTGATTGGAATTTTTTGCTTTTCTAATTTTTTTGACAACATTTTTATCTAGCGGTTTTATCCATTGATTCATGATAACGCTTGTGCTGATAAGGCCGCAGAACCCGGCAAATCTTGGTTTCATAGCTAGGCTGATGGGTAATTTTGAGCTCTCAAAGCTTGTTTTGATAGATCCGCTATGCAGCACGAAAGA
>JAMPXQ010000074.1 GCA_023701075.1 Candidatus Woesearchaeota archaeon | reverse complement strand
TTTCTGGCGATTCAAATTGAAATGGAATGAGTGCATGATTTAATATCTTATTTGAATTCAGTTCTTGATTTAGCACACTAAATGCTACTGCAATATACCTTTGTATTACTGGCTTTGATAGGCTTGGCTTATAATATCTTTTAAATAATTGTTCTTGGATATCAACATAAACTGAAGGAATCTCACCAGCTTGAATATTTATTAATTCTCTGGGGATTTCGTAATTTAATTGACTCATCATCTGATTAACCATTGAACATATTGGCTTATAGATCATTGGGTTTATTTTTTCATCAGCACCTACTATTGGCACATCCTGGGAAGCTAATTCTTTTAGCTCTTTAAATGTTTCAAATGAAAACCTATGAAACGACGGAAAGATGCCTTGAGCAAACATAAAATACCTGAAATCTTCATAATCTGTGAATCCTCTGACAGGTTTTAATGTTTGATTGACATATCTCTCAAAATTATGAAATATCTCTTGAACATGATTGCCAAAGTTTTCATTTAACTTGACTGATTCAGTTCTTAAGCTAGAATAAAAAAACTTGGTTAATGGGTCTATACTTCCATCTCCTTTAATCCCAACAATTGTCAGTGCATCATTTATCTCGAGACCCAGTGATAGAGCCGCTTGCCCAGCATCAGTTATTCTGTTCTTATTATAGAGAGGCATACCTTGAAGTGAGCAATACCATAATCTTAAAAAATCTTCAAATGGCTGGACCATCTTTAACTTAAATAATATTTATTATATAAATGTTGTTATTTATTAGTGATAACTTTATAAATAACTTAATAAATTCACAGCAGTATGGATAAATTTTCCGGTACGCTTGCTGACTTTTTTGAAGAACATTTTGTTAGCTATGCAAATCAGGGATACAGTGGTACAGTAACTTTGAACAATGGTTCTAGTGACATGACTTTGGGCATGCCTCAGATGATGATTATTTATGCCTATAGGCAATTATCTCCTGAGGGTAATTATGTGGATAAACAAAATCTCATCAATAAGATATACGACATCTTTGATGGAAATGCAAGATTTATAGAAGACAATCTTGATTCTCTGAACCTACTTGAAGGTAGGCGAAGCCAGAATTTTGATCAGGCTAAAAATATTGAATATAAGCTAAATGATTTAAATCTGTATAACTTAGGGATTACTGATATAAGACTAATAATTTAGGTAATTGGAAATGTCACCTCAAAAAATATTGAATCTTGTCTCAGAAGTATCCTATGAGCGCGTCTTGAATGTAAGCGTGCCGATAGGATGGTCATTGTCTGAAATAGCCAGCACTATTGATCTTATAGTCCAGAAAGCAGAGAAGAACCATGGACTGAAAAATGGTTATAATCTGATATATCCTTTGAACTCCAGAGGGAATATCCCTTTTGCTTTGGCGCTAGAACAGCTGTCAAACCTAAGGAAAAAAGATCCATCCAGAATCAACTTTGATTTGACTGTAGTGCCGCATATCTTCTCAATAGATTATATTATGGCGCACGTTGACCAACTTGATAACACTCTTTTAGAAGGTATATATGATCAATTAGCTAGTAGATTAGGAGAAAAGATACAACTTGCTATAAAACCTGATCAGGAAAATATCGTTTTAGATATAGACGAGGTTATTCAAGGCGATAATAGATTAGTTAGGACGAGCATATATTCTAAATTAAACCTATCAGGGCTCCCTTTTTATATCGCTTCTTGCATTAGCGATAAGGGAGAAGCATTGAATAGGAAACTTCATTCTTATTTTGAAGAGAAAGTTAAAGACTCTTCTGACCTTTTTGCAATCAATACTTGGATGAACCACCCTATCTCTTGGAGCGACAATGCGGATTTCTATAAATCTATTGGTGTCACTTATTTGCCGATCTATTCTCCTATAGATAAATCTTTTAAGCATATCCTTAAACATAGCGCACATGCATCTTTTTATATGAATTATTTCTATAATGTCGGAGAACTGCTTGCAGATTATTTCTCGATACATCACCAATCCTTAGCTTATCATCTGCTTAGGACTGATGAAAGAGGTGTAAACTTATTGAGGAATATGTCATCTGGATATCTAGCAGAGATATGTACAGAAGCCTTTGTTTCTACCCTTTCATCAGTTTTTGAAGAAGAGATAAAAGATGCTGATCTATTCAACAGAAAAAAAGATAAGTTTAGCTATATTTATCATCCTAATGATGACACAGTATATTTTGAGAGAAGCGGTTCAAAATTTTCACCTGTTCTCATGCGAATGAGAAGCGATGGCTACAATCAGCATAACCCACTTATATTGTTATATGAACCTATTGGTGAAAGCAGCAATAAGATACATCTTTTAATCAGAGATTATTTGACTAAAGTTAGATTATCTGTAGGGTAAGGGCATTTATCAAGGCAACTTAAAAGTTGATTATTATCTTGCTGATTTTTTATTTTTTTACTTCATAGGGCATATTCTACCTTAGACTTAGCGGAGCTATCAGTTTATCGTATATCAGGTTAGGCAAATAATCTTTGCTAACACCTGTCGGATCAGATCCATTCATCTGCAGTATAGATTTTATCCATCCCCTGTAATGCTTGGTGCAGCTATCCATCTTCTTTGCAATCTCATCCAATGAGTCTGTCAGCATCAGCCTTGTCCTGGAATCTTTTTCTTTTGTAGGGGTCCTTACATTGCTGTTATCTTCAGAATTCAGATTATATCCTCCGTTAAGATAGAATGCATGGGGAAAGCATCCATTCAGATCTGCATCAGCAAGATATGGCATGCTTTGCTCCCTTAATGCTTTTGCAACCATCTTGTCCAGCCTTTGTTCCTTTAGGTGGCCTATCCTCAGACCAAGGTCAATCGCATGCATGTACATTATAGCTGCAATCTCATCCACTACATACATGTGGCTTTTTGGATGATTCCTGTATTTGTCAGGCACGCACCTTGATATTAATTCGTCCTTATATTCCTGATTTGAATCTATCAATTCTAAAACACTATCCTTTATTTCATTGAATTCAGGCTCCTGAGGGAAATAATCCCATGTCAACACTCTTATCCTTCCAAGCCCAAAAACTTCTATTATCCTTTCCAGCACATTCTCCTTTTGCTCTTCAAGGTTTGCTATCCGTTCATCAGATATATTATCATATCTAAGCGGTTTAGTAACAATGACCGCATGATGCACAGAATCATTGTATTCTGAAAATGCATTCGCCCAAAACATATAATACAAGGTGTCTATAGGTGTAAGCAGCCTATCAGAAAATGGATAGATGGCGTGTCCCATCCAGGTATCAAGATTAGTGGGGTTATCAGTAAGCACTATCTTATTGGGATTATCAATCCCTCTTGGAATCAATGCCTGAAATTTAGTGTGCATAGCCATGCTGAAAGCGACATAAGGGTTATATATAAACCTGATTTTTTGGCTTTGGATAAATCAGCAACATTTATATCCCACCTCTTCCTAATAATCCTTGAAAAGAGGATGGAACTGATAAATGTATTCGTGAAATTCTTATATGCGCCGGTGCTATTCCCGCAGGTAATATGGAGCATCGTCCCTGTCCTCATATCCATCATCCTTATGGAGCTCTATTTCCGCAGATATCCAAGAGAGGGGCTTGGGCATCACAAGTCTTTGGAGAACACAATCTTCTTGGTATTCATCTGCTTTGAACTCAGCAGTTTCCTCTTCAAGAATTATACTCTTGCAAGGCTTGTCCTGCTGATACTTTTCATTGTATTTGTTGCAATCATCAGCATGCTAGATTTCTTCCACAAGCTTCCGGTAAGGCTTATCTTTAGGACTTCCTCAAAATTCCTCATAGCCTTCACCACCTACGTCGTCATAGTCCTGATGTTCTCAGACGCACTTACTGGCCTGACATTCATCCGGTTCCTTGAGATCATGCTTTCAATATTTGTAATCCTATTGTTCCTTTTTATCTTCAAGCAGGTTTTCAAATCCATTGAACCGAAGTCTTATGATGATATCGAACGCTACTTAAATACAATCACTGAGGATATCAAGAAGACCCATGAGGATGTAGATATCGACTTGAAGAAAAAAAGCGGAAAGAAGAAGCCGGTGAAAAAAACAACCAATAAAAAATAATAATTCATAACTTTTTTAAATCTAGATGCAATTAATTCTCATGGTGGTTCTAATGGATGATGTCGAGCAAAAGATGAATCTACTCAAGGAAAAGAAAGATCCTGGGGAACAGGATGTAAGGAAATATGTGAGGTATCTCCTCAATGTGAAAAAACATTCTGAAGAGCAGGTCAAGGATGATCTGAAGCATTGGAAACCTGCAATGGTAGAATCTGCGATAAAAGATGTCGAGAGAGAAAACCAGAAGCCTAGGCCACAGAGGTATTACGTCAGCCTAAAGGAGCCGCTTGAAGATGGCAGCCTGAAGTAATATCTAAAAAAATAGAACTAAACCTAAAAAATCATCTCTTCTTCTTTATCCTCTTGCTCCTAAAGACTGTCTCCCTCTCTAGCTCTTCAAGCCTGAGCTGGATGAATTTCCTGACTTTCTCAAGCTTTGGGATGACTTCAAATTCAAGCGCATTGACCCTTCTTTTTGTCTTCTCTATCTCATTTAGGAGCCTTACCATGCTTGTCTCTATCTCAGCTACAAGGATGATATATTCAAGCAGCTGCTCATAGGCTGTAGATGCCTCATTTATCGCTGCGCTCGTATTCACTATCCCATATCCTCTTTCAAGGACGTTCTTCTTCACATTATCGCTCTGGATGCTTGGGACGACGACTCCCATGATATTCTTTGTATCTACAGAGATGACCGGCTTATTCTTTATCGAGAGAGCGACTGACCTTACTGCCAGATCCCCATCAACTATCCTTGCCACATTTATCTTCTTTATGGCTTCCTTATATTTCTCAGTCATCTCTTTTCGGACTGACTTGGTCTTATTCAGTATCTCATAGAATTCAAGGATAAGGCCGTCCCTCTTCTTTTTCAGGAGCTTATAGCCTGATTTGGCCAGCTTTATCTTGTTCTTGAGCTTTATGAGCTCAGATCTTGTAGGTTTTACGTCTGTCATTTTTGTCTTCTAGCCTTATGCGAATCACTTTGCTCTTTTGAGCTTGTCCTTGTCTTCAACAGTCTCAAGAGGTGCTGTGTGAGCAGTCCCGTCTACATGGACATCTGCACTCCCGTAGTACTTCTCCCTCAAATCCGGACTGATCCTTGTCAGATCCTTCTTTGGAAGCATCCTTAAGAGATTCCATCCTATCTCAAGTGTCTTTTCTATGTCCCTATCTTCCCTTGAGTTCTGCTGGACGAATCTCTTCTCGAATTCTTCTGCGAATTTCAAAAGCTTCTTATCCTTATCACTCAAGGCTTCTTCTCCTACGATTGCGACAAGCCCTCTCAAATCCCTTCCTTCTGCATAGAATGCATAGAGCTGGTCTGACACTTGCTTATGGTCTTCCCTTGTCTTCTGCTTCCCTATACCTGAATTCATAAGCCTTGATAAGCTTGGCAAGATATCGACAGGCGGATAGATGTTTTTCCTGTGAAGCTCTCTTGAAAGGACTATCTGCCCTTCAGTGATATATCCTGTAAGGTCTGGGATCGGATGCGTGATATCGTCTCCGACCATTGTCAGGATCGGGATCTGTGTTATGCTCCCTTTCTTCCCTTTTATCATGCCTGCTCTTTCATAGATCGATGCTAGGTCAGTATACATGTATCCTGGGTATCCTCTTCTTCCTGGAATCTCTTCTCTTGCTGCTCCTACTTCTCTTAATGATTCACAGTAGTTTGTCATGTCAGTCAATATGACCAAAACGTGCATGTCTTTCTCAAATGCCAAGTATTCTGCTGTTGTAAGCGCCATCCTTGGGGTAATTATCCTTTCTACTGCTGGATCGTCTGCAAGGTTTAGGAAGACTACAGCTCTACTTAAAGCGCCTGTCTCTTCAAAATCTCTCATGAAATGCTGGGCCTCTTCGTTTGTGATCCCCATTGCTGCAAAGATGACTGCGAACTTCCCTTCCTGCCCTCTGACTTTTGCCTGTCTTGCAATCTGCAGAGCAATCTCGTTATGCGTAAGGCCGGATCCTGAGAACACCGGAAGCTTCTGCCCCCTGACCAGAGTATTTGTCGCGTCTATTGTCGAAATACCTGTCTGGATGAAATCTGCTGGTGAGAGTCTCATGTATGGGTTGATGGCTGCTCCGTTGATATCCTGCCTTGTTTCTGGAATAATTTCCGGACCGCCGTCCCTTGGCTTTCCGGCTCCTGTCAAAATCCTTCCGAGCATCTTCTCAGATAATGAAATCTTGATTGTCTCTCCCAGGAACTTTACCCAGGAACTCTTATCAATCCTTGATGTGCCTTCGAAGACCTGGACGACAACTATCTCATCAGATGTATCAAGCACCTGGCCGTTCTTAACCGTGCCGTCGCTCAATTTTATCGATACCAGTTCTCCATAACCTACTGGATGTGTCTTTTGCACGAACACCAGAGGACCTGCGATTCTCTTGACTGTCTTATATTCTTTTTGCATGATAATCACCCTTCAAGCTTGCTGAACTCTCTGTCCATCTCGATTTTGATCCTATTCAATTCTCCTTCATAATCCTTGACGAACTTTACGTTTGCAATCTTCTCTTTTGCGTTAGTATTGAGTATGCTTGGGATAGCTGCTCCTTCTTCAAGGGCTGCATATGCCTTATCTGCAAAATACAGGATCGTCTCTGCAAGCATATATGTCTTCTTTGGTTCGCAGTATGTATCAATCTCATGATATGCGTTCTGCTGGAGGAAGAATTCCCTTATCATCCTTGCCACTTCCAGTGTAAGCTGCTGCTTCTCCGGAAGTGCGTCTGAACCGACAAGCTGGACAATCTCCAGAAGCTTTTCTTCTTCCTGCAGTATTGCCATAATCCTACTCATCATCTTTGACCATTGAGGATTCACGTTTGTTGCGTACCAGTTCTCAAGCGTCTTGTTATATAGGCTATATGATGTAAGCCAGTTGATGCTCGGGAAGTGTCTTCTTTGCGCGAGCTTT